>JBCBFV010000004.1:0-32450 GCA_038527425.1 Pseudomonadota bacterium | reverse complement strand
CCGAGCGGCGGCAGCCCATCGGCCCATTCTGGGAGGGGCGGCGGCGGTGGCAGCTCCAGGGTTGGTTGTTCTTCCATGGCAGGCCGTGCCCCTCGCGTTCCTTGCCACACCCTTGGACGGGTGACGGATAATGAGCAAGACCAGACTACGCCGATCTGCCCGCTCTGCGGAAGACCGATCCCTTCTGGCGTGCCGCAGAGCCTTCATCACCTGATCCCAAAGCTAAAGGGTGGCAAGGGCGGGCCGACGGTTCTGATGCACCACATCTGCCACAAGGAGGTGCATGCAGCGCTGACCGAGGCGGAGCTCGCGCGGGCGTACAACACGCCTGAAGCCCTGCGTGCCCATCCGCGGCTTGCCAAGTTCGCCGCTTGGGTCGCCAAGCGTCCGCCTGAGTTCATGAGCCGTGTACCTGGGGGGAAACGGAAGCGCAGGTGAGAGGCGCGCTTGGGTTGGGCGCGGGCCCGCCCGCCTTCCCCCTGCGCCTTTCAGGCTTGGACATGAGGGGGCGCGCTTCGCGCGGGGGACGTGGGGCCGAGGTTTTGACCTGTCTGAGCGCACAAGGATGGTTGCAACCCCTGCGTGACGCGGCCACTTTCACGGGGAAACGAAGGAACCTGCCATGGCCACAGCCCTGATCACCCATGAAGAATGCCTGCAGCACGTGACCCCGCCCGGCCACCCGGAGCAGGTGGCGCGTCTGGACGCGGTTTTGGGTGCTTTGGAAGGGGTCGAGCTTACGCGTATCGCGGCACCCTATGCAGCGGATGACGATATCCTGCGGGCCCATCCACCGGCGCATCTAGCCGCGATGAAGCGTGCGGTGCCGAATGAAGGTTGGCGATCGCTCGACGCAGATACGCACATGTCGGCGGGATCGCTGGGCGCGGCCTTGCGCGCGGCGGGCGGCGCGGTGAAGGCCGTGGATATGGTTCTGGCAGGAGAAGTCGGGAATGCGTTCGTCGCCACGCGCCCACCCGGTCACCACGCCGAGAAAGAAATCGCCATGGGCTTTTGCTTCTTTGGCAACATCGCCATCGCCGCAAAGCACGCGCTGGATCACCATGGTCTGAAGCGTGTGGCCATCGTAGATTTCGACGTCCACCACGGCAACGGCACGCAGGACCTCGTGGAAGAGGACGCACGAATCTTCTTCGCCTCAACCCACCAGATGCCGCTTTACCCCGGAACGGGCTACCCGGAGGAAACGGGCGCGCACGACAATGTGCTCAACATCCCCCTCGCCGACGGGGCCGACAGCGGCGCCTTCCGTGACATGATGGAGGCGCACATCCTGCCCGCCGTCAGCAAGCACAAGCCGGAGCTCATCTTGATCTCTGCCGGCTTTGACGCCCATGCGCGGGACCCTCTGGCAGGCATGCTGCTGACCGAGGATGACTTCGCCTGGGCCACCCAAAAGATCTGTGACCTCGCCGACGAACACTGTGGCGGTAAGGTGGTTTCCTGCCTCGAAGGAGGCTATGACCTCGAGGCGCTCGCGGCATCCGCGCGGGCCCATGTCGACGTGCTGAAGGAGAGAGCCGATGGCTAAACCCGTGGAAGAAATGTCCTTCGAGGAGGCCATGGCCGAGCTGGAGCAGGTCGTGGGTCAACTGGAACGCGGAGACGTAGCGCTGGAGGCCTCCATCGCGCTCTACGAACGTGGTGCGGCGCTGAAAGCGCATTGCGAGGCCAAGCTGAAGGCCGCTGAAGAGAAGGTCGCCGCGATCCAACTGGATGCAGAGGGGCAGCCTCAAGGGCTGAAACCCGTCGAAGGCCTCTAGGTGTTTACGGACGATCTGAAGGCCGCGGCAGACGCAACCCAGGCCTGCCTCGAGGCGCATCTGAGCGGATGGGGCGATCTGCCCGTTGTCGAAGGCATGCGCTACGCGCTGCGCGGCGGCAAAGGGCTGCGCGGGTACATGGTGATGGAAGGCGCGCGCCTCCACGGCCTGACGCAGGCTGTTGAGGCAGCTGCCGCGGTTGAGGCGCTGCATGCCTATTCGCTCGTCCACGACGATCTGCCGTGCATGGATGACGACGACCTCCGCCGGGGCCAGCCGACGGTGCATGTGAAGTGGGATGAGGCAACCGGTGTCCTTGTGGGCGACGCTCTTCAGGCTTTGGCGTTTGAACTGGCGGCGGGGCATAGCTCTCCCGATCCGGCGATCCGGGCGCAGCTGGCGGCATCGCTCGCCGCCGCAGGTGGCGCACAGGGCATGGTGCTGGGCCAGGCGCAAGACATCGCCGCAGAGACGGCAGGGCGACCCCTGACGCTTGAAGAGATCACAGAGCTCCAGCGCAACAAGACCGGCGCCTTGATCGAGTGGGCGGGCGTTGCCGGGGCCATCCTTGCAGGCGCAGATTCCGGACCTTTGGCCAGCTATTCGCGTTACCTCGGGCTCGCCTTTCAGATCGCCGATGACATCCTCGACGTCGAAGGCGATGCGGAAGCCATGGGCAAGGCCGCCCAGAAGGACGCGGACGCGGGCAAAGCCACGTTTGTGTCTCTGCTCGGTCTCGACCAAGCCAAGGCCCGCGCGGCAGAGCTGGTGGACAGCGCCTGCGCCGCCCTCGATCCCTACGGAGAGGACGCTGCCTCCCTCAAAGAGGCCGCTCGCTTCGTCATCGACCGCTCGTCGTGACGCGGCCTGCGACACCCCTTCTCGATCAAATCGAGGGCCCCGCTGACCTGCGCGGGCGCCCCGTGGGGGAGTTGCGCCAGATTGCGGATGAACTGAGGGCAGAGCTGATTTCAGCCGTGAGTGAGACCGGCGGCCACCTAGGTGCCGGGCTTGGCGTGGTGGAACTGACGGTGGCGCTGCACGCGGTTTTCGAGACACCCCACGACAAGCTGACTTGGGACGTCAGCCACCAAAGCTATCCGCACAAGATCATCACCGGGCGCCGTGACCGCATCCGGACGCTGCGCCAAAAGGACGGCCTGTCGGGCTTCACCAAACGCGCTGAGAGCGCGTTTGATCCCTTCGGCACCGCGCATTCGTCCACATCGTTAAGCGCGGCGCTTGGCTTTGCCACAGCGCGCGAACTCGGCGCGGATGTGGGTGACGCCATTGCCATCATCGGGGACGGCGCGCTGAGCGCGGGCATGGCCTATGAGGCGCTCAATAATGCCGGCGCCTGGGGCGGGCGGCTCTTCGTGATACTGAACGACAACGGCATGTCGATTGCTGAACCAACCGGCGCCGTCGCTGCCCATCTGCAAGAGCTTGGTGAGGGCGGCGCGCCGCACCTTTTCGAGGCACTCGGGTTCACCTACGAGGGCGTGCTTGATGGCCATGACATCGGCGCGCTGATGGAAACATTGGCGCGCCTAAAGGTAGAAGCCACCGGTCCCACGCTGCTGCATGTGCGCACCAAAAAGGGCAAAGGCTTCGCCCCTGCGGAGGCCGCGCGCGACAAGTACCATGGCGTGCCAAAGTTCAACGCTGCGACGGGGGAGAAATCCTCCAGCGCGCCCAAGGCGCCGAGCTACACCAGCGTTTTCGCAGACACACTGATCGAGCTCGCAAGCGATCCGAAGATATGCGCGATCACCGCAGCAATGCCTGACGGGACAGGCTTGGACCGTTTCGCTGCGCAGCATCCAGATCGCACCTTTGACGTGGGAATTGCCGAGCAACACGCCGTAACCTTCGCAGCTGGCCTCGCCGCAGCCGGTATGCGACCTTTTTCTGCACTATATTCGACATTTCTGCAGAGAGGCTTTGATCAAGTTGTGCACGACGTGGCCCTCCAAGGCCTGCCCGTGCGCTTCATCATCGACCGAGCGGGGCTCGTCGGCGCCGATGGTCCCTCCCATGCCGGGGCCTTTGACATCGCGTTTCTCTCAAACCTGCCGGGCTTCACGGTGATGGCCGCAGCCGACGAGGCGGAACTTGTGCGCATGGTGGCTACTGCCGCCGCTCATGATGACGGCCCGATCGCGTTGCGCTTCCCCCGCGGTGAAGGACGGGGCGTAGAACTGCCCGCGCCCGAACCCCTCCCCATCGGCAAAGGGCGCATCATCCGTGAAGGCTCGCGGGTTGCTATCCTGTCGTTCGGCGCGCGCTTGGAAGCGGTAGAGGACGCAGCCGAGCTTCTCGGCGACATCGTGAACCCGACGATCGCAGACGCGCGCTTTGCCAAGCCTCTCGATGCCGACCTGATCGCTCAACTGGCCTCGGACCACGAGATCCTGTTGACCATCGAAGAAGGCGCTGTTGGCGGGTTTGGATCCCACGTGGCGCAACATCTCTCGGACACCGGACAGCTCGATGGCGGGCTTATCTTCCGTTCGCTCACACTGCCCGATCGCTTCATCGACCATGGGACCCCAGACGAGATGTACATCGACGCAGGGCTCGACCCAGCGTCGATCGCCGACCAAATTCGCGTCCTCTTGAAAGGCACGAAACTATGAACCCATTTGCCACGCTCGTCATCGCTTACCGCTGGCTCGTTTTCGGCGCGGCGGCGTTCTATTCGGTCTACATGATCGTCATGAGCTCCTACGATCAGGCGGGCGGCCCTTTCCGGTTCCTGACCATCTGGGCCCTGCTGCTGAGCTTCCTGTGCGCCAGCCGCGTCCTCGCGTTCTCGGAGCGCCGCAGCACACGCCGCTGGGACGAGCTCATCGCCGCCACGGCCGTGATCAACTTCATGGTCGTTTATCTCTTCTGGAGTCTGTATTTCGGAGACCCAGATAGCGTGACACGGGACGGCAACCTCGGTGTCTGGTGGCGGGAATACTATCTGCACGCGGTGGGCCCGCTTCTGATGTGGATCGACGCGCTCTTCATCAACCGTCCATTCCGACGGTTTGTTCCTGCGCTCGTGCTCCTAATCGGCACAGCGATGACTTACTTCCTATGGACCGAGCTTGTGGTGAGCCCGCTCGCGACGTCGCCGATTGGGACCGTGACCACCGGTCTGCCTTATCCGTTCCTCAACAACATGGAACTGCCAGACCGCATTCAGTTTTACGCGGTGAACGCAGGGGTCGCGGCGGTTTTGCTGGTGGTTTTCTTCGCGCTGGGGTGGCTGACGAAGATGCTCTTTGGAGACAGGCCCTAGGCTTCCGCTTCAAGCAAGGCCGCAAGCCCGTCGCGGTAGGAGGGGTAGAGGAGGCTCACGCCGAGCTCCTCGCGGATCAGGTCGTTTCGGACGCGCTTTGATTCCGCGTAGAAGCTCCGCGCCATGGGGGTCATCTCTGCATCCTCGAAACGCACCGCGGGCGGGACGGGCAGGCCCAAAAGCTCTGCAGCGTGGCCAATCACATCCTCCGGCGGGGCCGGATCATTATCGCAGACGTTGTAGATCGCGCCGGGCCGCGGTTTTGCGATCGAGGCCGCAAGCACCTGGGCAATGTCCTCTACATGGATACGGGAGAATATCTGGCCTTCCTTGATGATCCGGCGCGCGGTGCCGTTGCGCACCTTCGCAAAGGGGCCGCGTCCGGGGCCGTAAATGCCCGCGAGGCGAAAGATGTGAAGCGGCAGCCCAGGCGCCTGCCAAGCGGCCTCCGCCTCCACGCGCATCTGGCCGCGTTTGGTTGCTGGCGTCAGAGGGGCCGTTTCGTCGACCCAGGCGCCACCGTGATCGCCATAGACGCCGGTGGTCGAAAGATACCCGACCCACTGAAGCGCAGCCTTGGCGATGGCGTCTTTGTGCGTGGCAAGAAACGGGTCTCCCCCCTCACCCGGGGCGGCGGATACGAGGAGATGCGTCGCGCGGCCAAGAGCTTCAGTGAGATCATCCTCACCCATCACCAGCGCGGTGACCCCTTCGGCGCGCAGGGCTTGCACCTTTTCGTGCGAGCGCGTCGTGCCGATCACCTCCCACCCTTGAGGAAGCAGGAGCTTCGTCAGCGCGCTTGCGGAATATCCGTGACCGAGAGAGAGGAGAGTGCCAGCCATGGTTCTCTCCTGCGCCGCTCCTGCGCCATTGTCAAAGGCAAGGGAGCTGGTCATCTTTCAGACATGTCCAAAGATCCTGATCTAGATGCCGCCTACGGGCTAAGTGGCCCCCAGAGTGTGAAAGAGCTCTATGCCAGCTGGGCCGAGACCTATGACGCTTCCTTTGCCGCCAGCCAAGGTTACGATCTGCATCGCCAAGTTGCTGCGCATTTCGTACGCGCGGGGGGTCGTGGGCCGGTGCTCGATGTAGGGGCTGGCACGGGCCTGGTGGGGGAAGCGCTTGCCGCCTTGGGGATCAAGGATATTGAGGGAACCGATCTCTCGCCCGAGATGCTCGCGGTTGCTGAGGCAAAGGGGTGCTATTCGCGTTGCTTTGCCGCCGACATCACCCAGCCCTTGGACATTCCCAATGACACCTACGCCGGGGTTACAAGCGCGGGGACTTTCACTTTGGGACATCTGGGTCCCGCACCCCTTGAAGAGCTCATCCGCATCACGCGGCCAGATGGCCTCTTTGCGATCACGGTGAATGCCGCGCATTGGGAGGCCGCCGAGTTTCAGGCTGCGTTCGTGGCCTTAGGCGATAAGATCAAGGACCTGCAAAAGGCCGAGGTCGGAATATACGCCGCCGGGGCAGAACACGATCACGCCGGTGACCGCGGCTTTGTCGTCACCTTCCGCGTGACCTGAGCCGCGCCGGCACGCCGCGTTCGACTTTCGAAAAGAACTCCCACGCGAGAGCCACCGCGCTGAAACCAGCATTGCGCTCGTTTGGCAGGTCGTGCCCAAAGCCGCGAAGCGCGACGAACCAAACTGCATCACGTCCACCCGCGAAGTAGCGCGCAACGCCATAGGCACCGCGCTCTTCGTACACCGCCCTCTCTGTGCCGTGTTGCGCCCGCCAGAAGGCCACCAGATCAGGCACGGCAGGGGTCATGCTGAACCCCGACATCCAATGGCGCGATCCTTCCCACCGGATCATCGGATCCTCGGTTCCGTGAATATGCAGCACCGATGTCGGCACCTGCGGATCACAATCCCCCCAATCGCCGCCCGCCATGGTTCCCGCGATCACCGCAATGCCCGAGAAGACCTCCGGCGCGTGGCATGCCATGTGATAGGCCATGTAGCCGCCGTTCGATATGCCGACGGCATAGCTCTTTGCCGGGCTGAGGTTGTGCCGTGAATCAAGCTGGTTCACGAGCGCGGTCAGAAAGCCCACGTCATCCACATCGGAAAAGGCAAAGCCCGCGTTCCAGTGGCTGGAGGTCGGCTTGTAATCGAGCCCCTGTGGGTAGACGACCGCAAAGCCATGTTCGCTGGCCAGCCGGTTCATCTCCGTCCCATATCGCAGTTTGTCTGCCCGTCCGCCAAGCCCATGCAGCACCACCACGAGCGGCGCGCCCGGTTCAATACCATCGGGCACGTGCAGGTAATAAGTCCGCTCCACGCCGTCGTGGACCAAGACATGCGGCTCTTCGACCGTCACAGCCGCAGAGGCCGGCAGGGTCATCGCCAGTAACCAGAAGAAAACACTGAGTATTCGCATCGCGGACCTTTCCACGACGCGTTTGGCAGGATTCGGTTAAAGGGCGTTTAAGTCTAGCGACCCTTCCACACAGGATCGCGTTTTTCCGCAAAAGCGCGGGCGCCTTCCGCCTGATCCTCGGAGGCGTAGAGCACATCCACGCTGCGCAACTGGCGCTTGGTGATGCGGTTCATGGCGTCTTGGAACTTGGCGTCCTCGGCATCGCGCACAATCTCTTTGATTGCGGCGTAAACAAGCGGCGGGCCAGAGGCGAGCAGCCGCGCCATCTCCCAGGCCTCGTCCATCAGCGACCCGGCCGGGTGGATGTGGTTCACGATGCCCCAACCTTTGGCTTCCTCTGCATCAAACCACCGGCCCGTTAGGAGCAGCTCCATGGCGATGTGATAGGGAATACGCTTGGGCAGCTTCACCGAAGCCGCATCCGCCACCGTGCCTGACCGGATCTCTGGCAAAGCGAAGGTCGCGTGATCAGCCGCCAGAATGATGTCGGCGCTCAGCGCCAGCTCCAACCCCCCGCCGCAGCAAATCCCATTCACAGCCGCGATGATCGGCTTGCCCATGTCGCGCAGCTCTTGCAAACCACCGAAGCCACCAACGCCGTAATCCCCGTCCACCGCATCGCCATCATTGGCAGCCTTCAGATCCCAACCCGGGCAAAAGAACTTCTCACCGCCACCGGTCAGGATCGCCACGCGCAGCTCTGGGTCATCGCGGAAAGCAGCGAAGGTCTCCCCCATGATGACGGAGGTCGCGAGGTCGATGGCATTGGCCTTGGGCCGATCCAACGTCACTTCGAGGATCGCGCCCTCGCGGCGGGTCTTGATTGGGGACATCACGGGGCCTTTCGGATCAGCGCATCAACGGCAACGGCCGCGTGCTCGGTCAGGATGAGAGGGTTCACTTCAACCTCTTCGAGGGTGTCTGCATTGTCCAGAACATAGGCCTCGATTGCCGCGATCGCGGCTTTGAGCGCGGGCCGGTCCACAGCGGGCTTCCCACGGTAGCCATCAAGAACGGGCGCCATGCGCAAGGCACCCAACGCTCGATCCACATCACCTGGCAAAGTCGGCAAAAGGAAACTCGCCCGATCGGCCAACAGCTCTGTCATCGTCCCACCGGCTGCCAGCGTCATAAGGAAACCGTGTGCCGGGTCGCGCGTCACCCCGACTAGTAGCTCCGCTATGCCGCCATCGATCATTTCTTCGATCCAAAGCTCGCCCTCAGCGAGGTCCGGGAGCGCTGACACGACAGCCTCACGGCCTTCCAAGCCAAGCGCCAAGCCGCCTGCGCCCGTCTTATGCTCGAGCCCAAGGACCTTCACCGCCAAGGGCCCCTGCAGTTCGGCAATCGCTGCTGCCACCCCTTCCCGCGTCGTTTGCACGCCCCGCGGCACAGCGAGCCCATAGGCCGCCAGTGCCGCCTTTCCTTCGGCCTCGCTCAGGCTGATAGCCTCGCGCGGCGCCCCCGGCAAAGCCACAGGGGCCTGGCCCGCAGGCAAAGGTGCCGCTAACGCTTCGATCGCCTCTAGCGCGGGCTCGAGCCCTGAGAACGCCAGCACGCCTGCCGACATCAAACGCTCAGCAGTCTCCTCGGGCATCAACTCTGGCAAGGTGGCGCAGACCGCATAGCGCGCGCCGGAGCGTTTCTGAGCAGCAATCGCCGCGCGCGTCGCAATCTCCCAATCGGACGGATCGCAGCGGTCCGCGCGTGGATAGTCGAGCACGATCAGGATCAGATCGATTTCAGGCGCCGCGAGGGCGGCCCATGCGGCCGTCATCGCCTCCTCATCGCGCCAGATGTAGGTGTGGTAGTCGAGCGGATTGGCCAATGCGACCATGGGCCCAAGGGCCGCGCGCAAGCCCTTGCGCTGGGCATCTCCCAAGGGCGGAAAAGATACCGCGCGGCCATCGGCCAGGTCAGCAACCAAGGCCGCCTCGCCACCCGAACAGGAAATCGATCCGAGCCGCGCACCGGGCAACCGGCCGTGCAAATGGGCAACCTTCAACGCCTCAAGAAACGCGGCCAGCCCATCCACCCGTGCGATACCCAACCGTGCCATCAACGCCGCCGCTCCTGCATCCGCGCCAGCGAGCGACGCCGTATGCGACAGCGCCGCCGCCTGCGCCTGCTCTGAGCGACCGGACTTCACGGCAACAAGCGCCTTTCCAAGCTCTCGCGCCCGCGTCGCCAATGCCTCCCAGGCACGCAGATTGCCAAAACCCTCAATGTGAAGACCAAGCGCGGTCACACGCGGGTCTTCCAAAAGCGACAGCGCAATCTCAGCCTGACTTGTCTGGGCTTGGTTCCCGCAGGTGACGATCATGCCCACCGGCAACCCGCGCGCCTGCATGGTCAGATTGATCGCGATGTTCGACGACTGCGTAAGGATCGCCACACCCCGATCACACGCCTGCAAACCATGCTGATCCGGCCAAATCGCCGCCCCATCGAGCGCATTCACGAAGCCATAGCAATTGGGCCCAAGGATCGGCATCTCACCCGCCGCAGCTACAAGCGCCGCCTGCAAATCCCCGCCAGCGGCATCCTCCGCCTCCGCTTCCGAGAACCCAGAGGCAAAACAGATCGCCCCGCCGGCGTTCAAAGCAGCAAGCTCAGCCACAATTTCTATTGTCACGTTGCGGTTCACCCCAATGAAGGCCGCATCAATCGGCCCATCGACCGCCGCGAGTGACGCAACAGCAGGCAACCCGGCAACCTCGGCGCGCTTGGGATGCACCGGCACAATGCGCCCCGCATAACCAAGAGCCCGCGCAGCGCCGACGATCCCTTCACACCAGGCACCGCCCCCAACGACAACAATGGTCTCGGGCGCGAACAACCGCCTCAGATCACGCACCGCACCCTGCTTCTCTGTGCCCTGTACTTCCGCCGGAGGCATCCGCCCTCACCTCACGCGCCCAGCGCGCGCAGCAAATCGCGGGAGATGATGTGGCGTTGAATTTCGCTCGTCCCATCCCAAATGCGCTCCACCCGCGCATCGCGCCAGAACCGCTCCAGCGGATAGTCATCCATCAGGCCCATCCCGCCGTGAACCTGGATAGCCGCATCCGTCACCCGCGCCAGCATCTCGGAGGCATAGAGCTTCGCTGACGCGATCTCCCGGTTCGCGGGCAGCCCTTTGTCGAGCCGGTCGGCAGAGGCCAGCGTCAGCAAATCCGCCGCATCAATCTCTGTGACCATATCGGCGAGCTGAAAGCTCACCCCCTGGAACTTACCGATCTTCTGCCCGAACTGCTCGCGCTGCGCCGCGTAATCGAGTGCGTAGTCAAACGCCCGCCGCGCGCGACCAACACTCATGGCCGCCACAGTAATGCGCGTCGCATAGAGCCACTCGTTCATCACCGCAAAGCCGCCATCGACCTCGCCCAACACAGCGCTGTCCGGCAGACGGCAATCATCAAACTCGAGGATCATGTTCTTGTAGCCACGGTGCGACACGCTCTTGTAGCCATCGCGGATCGTGAAACCGGGATGCCCCCGATCAACAAGGAAGCACGAAATCCGCTTCTTCGGCCCCTTATCCGTCATGTCCTCACCGGTCGCGACGAAAACGATGCAGAAATCCGCATGCTCCGCGCCCGAGATAAAGTGCTTCGTCCCGTTGATCACCCAGTCGCCGCCATCGCGACGCGCAGCACACTTCATGCCCCGCACATCAGAACCAGCGCCAGGCTCAGTCATCGCCAAAGCATCCATCCGCTCACCGCGCACAGCAGGCATCAGATACCGCTCCACCTGCTCGCCCTCGCAGGCCATCAGGATGTTCTGCGGCCGCCCAAAGAAATGATTGAGCGCCATCGACCCACGGCCCAGCTCCCGCTCCACCAGCGCGAATTCCACGTGGTTCAACCCCGCAGCCCCCACGCTCTCAGGGAAGTTGCAGGCATAAAAGCCCAGCTCAATCGTCTTGCGCTTGATCTCCTGAGCAATCTCTTCAGGCACCTCGCCCGTCTGCTCGACGATCTCTTCGTGCGGGTAGATCTCTTTTTCCACGAAGGAACGGACTGTGTCCGCGATCATCTGCTGTTCGTCACTGATTCCGTAGATCATGAGGGCCTCCTGCAAGCTTGCGGCACGCTAGGGGAAGACAAGGGACAAACCATGCGATATCCGCCGAGATCATGCAGATCACGATCGCCCTCTATCCGCAATTCTCCAACCTGTGCCTGGCCAACACGCTCGAACCTTTGCGCGCTGCCAATGACCTCAGCGGCGAGAGCCTCTTTGAATGGACGATCGTCAGTCTCGACGGTGCACCCGTGCGCACATCTTCGGGTCTCGACATCGCCACCTCTGGCAAATTGGCCGACGCACGCGGCGATCTCTTGATCGTGCTCCCCTCCTACGGCTTCCTGCGCCTGTCCGAGCCCAAGGGCCGCGCAGCGCTCAGATCCGCAGCAGGGCGCTTCACGCGCCTCGGCGGCTTCGACATGGGCGCATGGCTCTTGGCCGATGCGGGCCTCCTCGATGGATGCCGCGCCACAGTTCACTGGGACGAACTCGACGCCTTCGCCGAGGCTTTCCCCGAGGTCGACGCCCAACGCGCCGCCTATGTCGACGACGGCACCCGCCTGACCTGCGCAGGGGGTTCCGCCGCCTTTGATGCCATGCTCGACCTGATCGAGCGTCAGTCCAGCCCCGCTCTCCGCCTCGAAGTGGCGCTCCTCTTCCTTACACCTGGTGCCGCAGGCCGCCCCGGCGCCCCAGGAGCGAACTCCCGCAAAGTTGCCCGCCTACTTGATCTCATGGGCGAGCACCTCGAAGAACCACTCCCCCTCCCGGATCTCGCGGACCGCGCGGGTCTCTCCCTCCGCGGCCTCGACCGCCTCACGCGCGACAGGCTCTCCACCAGCCCCGCAGCCCTCTACCGCAGACTCCGGCTCCTCAAAGCCCGCAAACTCGCCCAAGAGACGGATATGAAGATCACAGAGATTGCGCTTCGCACCGGCTACACTGACGCCTCCGCGATGACCCGCGCCTTCCGCCAAGAATTCGGCCTCAGCCCCCGAGCCCTCCGCTCGCAGTAATGCCCGCCGCGCAGCGGCACCCCCTCAGGTCCAAGCGTAGAACGCGCAGGAGGGAGGCGGGAGGGCCCCCAGCAAACGCTCAAGACCCATACATCTTCGCCTTGCGCTTCACGGTGTCCCTAGACCCCTGCTCGGACCCGTCATGAAAGGTCCCGAACCACCGATCCCACGGCATCTCCACAGTCCCGTAGTTGCACTCAAAATACCGGTGATGGAGCTGATGAAAGAAGTCTCCCGCCTTCGCCTTCCGCTTGTCCCCGATCTCTACCCATTCGAACCCCGAATGCGAAAACACCGGGTGGATCGACTGCATGTAGCCATGAAACAGCACATGGATCGGATGCGAGGCGAGCACGAAGTGAATGGCAAAGTTCGTGTAGAACAACAGATGCTCCAGCGGATGCATCGAGATCCCCGACCACGGCCCCACGTTCACGTTCCGATGATGCAGCGCATGGGCGTGCTTGTAGAAGAAAGGGACATGGAGCAGCCGGTGCACCCAGTAGAAATGCAACGACGACCACACCACAAGGATCGGGAAGACGGCGATAAACCACACGGGGTTCTCAGCCGGATGGATCACCGGCGCCCATCCATTGGCCATCGCCCAATAGACCGGCGCCTGAAACGCCGTCCAAAGCGTGATGCCTGACGCAATCGACCAAAACATGTTGTCATGGATCTGGTTCTTGAACGTGTAGACGCTCGATTTCTGCGTCTGCCCCCGGGCTTCAAATTTCCAGCGCAAATCCTGCCGCCGCCATCGATAAAGCCACATGTGCAAAAGCCCCGCACACAAAGCATGAGGAATGAGGTTCGACAGCCAAACGCGCAGCACCCAAGACCAATGCCACTCAGCCATCGCCTCAAGGGGCGGAAGGAAGATCAACCAGCCCACGATGGCCGCCAGAACCGTTACCGTCGTCGTCGTCACGGCCAGCCAATAATTGGCGTACCAGCGTAGCACCGCCATCGGTTGCGGCGGCCAGGCGAAAAGCGGGTTAAGCCGCACCTCACCCGGGTGATGGTTCCACTTGCGCCCCTCGCGCCCGATTTCGAAATCTTCGCTCGCATCAGACATGACAATCCTCCCGTCATGCCAACCCTGCCAGCCCCAAAGAGCCGCGCCCGCTCATTTCCGACCCCCCGGTCGCAATCAGCACCCGAGCGAAGCGAGGCTCCCTCAAGCGCAAGCGAAAGCGCCGCGGGGAGGCGGGCGGGCCCTGCCTCACCACGGGCTCAAAAGCTCACGTAACGCGATAAAACCGCAACGGCTTCGTCTCAGACCGCGCCACGACGCCCTTGGCTTCAAGATCGAGCTGGACGCTCTTCATCCACCAGCCAGACGTCTTGCCGCCAGGGAAGAGGTCTGCGTCCAGAACAGCCAACAAAGCCTCTTTTGCCTCCGCCACCGTCATTCCCGGCGCCTCATTGGTCAAGGTCGCCAGATAGGCCGCTTTCATAGCCTCGTACTTCGCGCGATCGACGCGCGTGACATGGCCCGGCACGTTCACATTCTCGACTTCGATTTTGTCATCGTCGCTCATTCCAGCACCCTCTCTCCATTTTCATCAATGACAGCTTCACCGTTGTCTCGGGACCAAGGCCCCGGCGGCCAAGCCTCCAACAAATCCAGCACCTCGCCCACTGGCCGGCACAGGCGCACCCCTTTGCGCGTCACAACAAGGGGACGGTTCACCAAGATCGGATGCTCTACCATCCGCTCCAGCAACACCTCGTCAAAGACATCCGGATTCAGCAAACCCAACTCTGCCGCAGGGCTCTTTGTCGTCCGCAACGCCTGCCGCGCCGTCATGCCGGCGGCCGCAAAAAGGGCCTGTAACTGCGGCCGGGTCCAGCCCACCTGCAAATACTCGACCACGACAGGATCGTAGCCGGCGTCACGAACCAGTCGCAAAACGTTGCGAGATGTTCCGCAGGAGGGATTGTGATGAATAACCACGTCCATGTTCTAAGCGTTGCGCGGGACAACACAGGACGCAAGTCCGCGCTTCTGCAGCAACTGTGCACACAGCCTCTTGCTGCGGTGCCGCAGGGGTGAAATACTTGGCCATGGAAGAACTACTCCCTTGGAAAGATGTGGCCGCCGACCTCGTAGCCGTCGCCGCAGGCCGAGCACCCGCCGACCGCGTGATCCGTGGCGGCAAAGTCATCAGCGTGCACACCCGTGAAATCCTCGACTGGGAGGTGGCCATCGTCAAAGGCCGCTTCGCTTATGTCGGGCCCGACGCCTCGCACTGCATCGGCCCCGAGACTGATATCACCGACGCCGCCGGGCGCTACTTGATCCCCGGCCTCTGCGACGGTCACATGCACATCGAAAGCGGCATGCTGACACCTGCAGAGTTCGCCGCCGCCGTTATCCCCCACGGCACCACCACCATGTTCACCGACCCGCACGAGATCGCCAATGTGCTTGGCCTCGAAGGCGTGCGCATGATGCATGACGAAGCGCTGATGCAGCCGGTAAATATCTTTACCCAAATGCCCTCCTGCGCGCCCTCCGCCCCCGGGCTTGAGACCACGGGGTTCGAGATCAGCGCCGAAGATGTGGCTGAGGCCATGGCCTGGCCTGGCATCATAGGCCTGGGCGAGATGATGAACTTCCCCGGCGTGGTGAACGGCGACACACAGATGCTCGCCGAAATTGCGGCGACCCAAGCTGCCAACAAGACAGTGGGCGGGCACTATGCCTCCCCCGACCTTGGCCCGGCCTTCCACGCCTATGCGGCGGGCGGCCCCGCCGACGACCACGAAGGCACCTCCGAGGCCGACGCCATCGCCCGTACCCGCCAAGGCATGCGCGCCATGCTTCGACTGGGCTCAGCCTGGTACGATGTCGAAAGCCAGATCACCGCGATCACGGAAAAGGGCATGGACCCGCGCAGCTTTATCCTGTGCACCGACGATTGCTTTGCCGGCACCCTCGTCCGCGATGGCCACATGGACCGCGTCGTGCGCCACGCCATCGCCTGCGGTTGCGACCCCTTGATCGCGCTCCAGATGGCCACGCTCAACACTGCGTCCCACTTCGGGCTCGAGCGTGAATTGGGCTCCATCACCCCAGGACGCCGTGCCGACCTTATCCTGACCTCTTCGCTCGAAGAGCTTCCCATCGAGCACGTCATCGCCCGCGGCGTCGACGCCGCCATCGCTGGCGAACTCAAAGTCGCCTGCCCGCACTACGACTGGCCGGCCAAGGCACGCCAAACCGTACACATGGGCGACCCCAAAACCGCACAGGATTTCGAGATCCGCGCCCCGGAGGGCGCCAACCACGTCACCGCCCGCGTCATCGGCGTCGTCGAAAACCAGGCCCCTACCAAAGCCCTCTCTGAGGAGCTCCCCGTCAAAGACGGCCTCGTCGAAGGCCAAGGCGATGTCTGCCAAATCGCGCTCGTCGAACGCCACCGCGCCACAGGTGGAGTAACCAACGCCTTCGTCTCAGGCTTCGGCTACGAGGGGCCCATGGCCATGGCCTCAACCGTGGCCCACGATAGCCACCACATGATCGTCGTCGGCACCGACCGCGCCAACATGGCCGCCGCTGCCAATAAGCTGGCCGAAGTGGGCGGCGGCATGTGTGTCTACCAGAACGGGGAAGAAACGGCCCTCGTCGAGCTCCCCATTGCGGGGCTCATGTCCGACGCGCCCGCTGCCGATGTGGCCGTCAAAGCCGATGGCATCCTCACCGCCATGAAGGCCGCTGGATGCACCCTGAACAACGCAAATATGCAGCATTCCCTACTCGCCCTCGTCGTGATCCCAGAACTACGGATCTCTGACCTTGGCCTCGTGGATGTGCGCACATTCGAACTCGTCCCGCTCTTCGAGGAGGCCCCATGAGGCCCCCAAAGAGCGGACAAAAGGAACTGAAATGAACAACGATCAAAAACAAAAAATCTCCACGCCCGAGAGCAGCCCAGCCACCTTTTTCGACAACGCAGAAGCCGCCGTCGATCGCTTGCAGGAGCTCTACAGCGAGGCCACTCGCTTCCTATGCGAACGTTTCATCGGCGCCCTCAACGGCGAAGTCCCCACCTCTCGCTACCGCGCCTTCTATCCCGAAATCCGGATCTCAACGGCGTCCTATGCCAGCATCGACAGCCGCCTGTCCTTTGGCCATGTGGCCGAGCCCGGCACCTACGCCACGACCATCACCCGGCCCGACCTCTTCCGCCATTACCTGATCCAGCAGATCGAGCTTTTGATGGAAAACCACGGCATCCGCGTGATGGTGGGCCCCTCCACAACGCCTATGCCCGTGCACTTCGCTGTGGCGCAGGAGAAAGACATCGTCGTACCCGAAGCAGGCTCCACGCCTTTCACACTGCGCGATGTCTTCGACGTGCCGGACCTCTCCACCACCAATGATGAAATCGTCAACGGCTCCGACTTCACCTACCCGGACGGGGCGGGGCCCCTCGCGCCCTTCACCGCGCAACGGATCGACTATTCGCTCGCGCGGCTGTCGCACTACACGGCCACCGACCCAGAGCATTTCCAGAACCACGTCCTCTTTACGAACTACCAGTTCTACGTTGAGGAATTCGAAGCCTACGCCCGCAAGATGCTGGGGGAGGACTCGGGCTACACAAGCTTTGTGGTCACAGGAAATCAGGAAATCACGACCCCCGACGGCGTGATCGACGTGCCCGCGAAACTACCGCAAATGCCCACCTATCACCTCAAGCGCGAAGGCGGCGGCGGCATCACGCTAGTAAACATCGGCGTGGGCCCCTCAAACGCCAAAACCGCCACCGACCACATCGCCGTCCTCAGACCCCATGCCTGGCTCATGGTCGGGCACTGCGCGGGCCTCCGAAACTCGCAAAGCCTTGGCGATTTCGTTCTCGCCCACGCTTACCTGCGCGAAGACCATGTCCTCGACGACGACCTGCCCGTCTGGGTGCCGATCCCGGCGCTTGCCGAAATCCAGACCTCGCTAGAAGAGGCCGTGGCAGAGATCAGCGGTCTCGAAGGCTACGAACTCAAACGTCTCATGCGCACAGGCACCGTCGCCACCATCGATAACCGCAACTGGGAACTGCGCGACCAGTCCGGCCCGGTGCAACGTCTCAGCCAATCCCGCGCCATCGCGCTCGACATGGAAAGCGCAACGATCGCGGCCAACGGCTACCGCTTCCGCGTGCCCTACGGCACGCTGCTCTGTGTCTCCGACAAACCCCTCCACGGGGAGCTCAAACTGCCTGGCATGGCGACCGATTTCTACCGCACACAGGTCACGCGCCACCTGCAAATTGGGATCCGCGCCATGGAGATTCTGCGCGACATGCCGCTGGCCCGCATCCACAGCCGCAAGCTCAGATCCTTCGAGGAGACCGCATTCCTCTAAATCACCTGCCCCAAGGCCCGTTTCAGGCCGCAAAATGTCAGTATTTTATAGCTCAAAGGCCACTAATTGTTGTGAACCTTCGCTAGATACCGTTACATGGCGGCGATGAGGCCCGACATTTGGGCAGTTAAGGAGAAACATAATGGCCAAGCCAATGACCAAAACCCAGCTCGTGGCTGCTCTTGCCGAAGCAATGGACAGCGACAAGAAATCCGCAGGCGCAGCGCTCGACGCCGTCTGTGACGTGATCACCAAAGAAGTTTCCGGCGGCGGTGCCGTGACCCTTCCCGGCGTCGGCAAAATCTACTGCCGCGAGCGCCCCGAGCGCATGGTCCGCAACCCCGCCACGGGCGAGCAGATCAAGAAAGACGCCGACAAGGTCGTGAAAATGACGATCGCCAAGGCCCTTAAGGACAGCGTGAACGGCTAACCCGACCACAGGTTACCCAAAGGGCCGCCCCTCACGAGGCGGCCCTTTTTCTTTGCGCAAAGCTCATTCGGGTCGGTGGGTGGGCGCCTTTCGAGCACGCCGCAAGGCGCGCGCAGAAACAGAGCAGCCGCTGGCCCTCAGAATTGATCGAGAATAAACCGCGCCGTCATCAAATCGAGATGCGCGCCCCCACCGTTCTTAAAGAATGTGATGCCCCCCGGCGTAAACGCCTCCAGATCATAGTAATCCGAGAGCACATGCTCCCGCTCAATGACCCCGCCCTCAAGCGGGATCTTGAGCTCCCCGATGTGGCCAAGCGTCGTGTCAAAACTGTCCACGAAAACCCGCGAGCTCTTAAGCGCCGCATCATCGGCTTCCCGCATGTCGGGGCGATAAGCGCCGATCAGATTCACGTGCTGGCCGTCACTCAACCACTCACCACGCAACCAAGGCTCCGTCGCCATCGTGCCACCGATTATGATATCGGCGCGCTTCACCGCTGCCTCAAGATCCCCAACCGGAAGCGTCGCATCATACTCGGCACAAAGCGCATCTGCGGATGCTGCCGTCCGGTTCCAAACCTCGAAACTCGCAGCCGAGAACCCTGCTCCAAAGGCCTCCCGAACCGACCGCCCCACAGTCCCCGCGCCGACGATCAGGATGCGGCGTGCTCCGGGCGCCAAACGCAAGGCCGCCAAAAGCGAATCCGCCGCCGTCTTCCATTTCGTCACCAGCTTGAAGTCGATGAATGCCGCTGGCGTCCCGGTCTCATCGTCAAAGAGCGTCACAGCCCCGTCGATCATCGGACGCCCCTTGGCGGGGTTGTCCGGATAGACCGTCGCCGTCTTCACCAACGCCCCAAGCCCGTCGATCCATGCGGCCCGGCTCAGGATCGTGTCCTTCCCGCGATAAAGAAAACTATCCTCGATCGACGCCTTGGGCAGCTTGTGCCCAGCGGCGAAAGCCTCCGTCAGGCCGATCCAGTCGAGCCGTGCTTCACCGGCGTCAAAGGAGATAAAGGGCGGGGTGTTAGAGCTTTCTGACATGCCCCCACATCAGCGCCGCGCGCGCGGCACGTCAACCATCTGATCGGCGCGTGCCTCTCGCCAAATGATGAAGAGCCCTGCCCCAAGGATCAGTGCGATGCCCAAGAACGTCGCCCGGTCCGGCACCTCACCAAAGACGAAATACCCCGCCACCATCGCGATCGGCAGCGCCAGATACTCAAACGGCGCCACCACTGCCGCCTCGGCCACCCGGTAGGCCTGAGAGATAAAGAACCCACCCAGCCCCGTCGCAAAGCCGATGAGCAGGAAGAGCCAGAAGTCCGCAAGCTCCGGCCAGACCCACGCGCGGAAGAGGAACGCGAGCGAAGGGTTCTCTTGCTCCGCAAAACGCCCGTCCCCCACGACGAGGCCAAAACCCACGCAGACGACAATGAAAGTTAGCTGGATATAGACCGTCATCGTGGCCGCACTCTCGGTCTTGCCGATGAACCGCGTCATCATGTGGAGCCCCGCGTAACACGCCGCCGCCAATACCGGCAGGAGAGAGGCCACCTGAAACGCCTCCGTCCCAGGCCGCTGCACGATGAGCACGCCCGCAAACCCCACAGCGACCGCCGCCCAGCGCCGTGGGCCCACATGCTCTCCCAAGAACACGACCGAGAACACCGTGATCAGCAGCGGTGACACGAAAAAGATTGCCACCGCGTCGGCCAAAGGCAGCGCTGCCAGACCCAAGAAAAAGAAGATGTTGGCGGCCACGACCAGAAGCCCCCGCAGGATGTGCAACACCAACCTGCGGGTCTTGAGAACCCGCCACCCCCCTGCGAAGGGGAAGACAAGCAAGCTCGCCACAAGGAGCCCCAGGACCGAGCGGAACAACACGACCTCATGGAGGGCATAATCGCCCGAGAGAAACTTGATCGTCGTGTCATTGATCGAGAAGAAAGCCACCGCCACAGCGGCGCAGACCGCGCCCAGCCGGCCCGGGTTGGCATTCAAAGACTTCCACATGGGCCGAGCCTAGGGCGGAGCGATCGGCAAGACTTTCCTGCAAACGACCTCACGTGGTCGGTGCTTCACCGAACCTGAGAGTCAGCTGATCAAAAGCTCTACAGCCCGCACAGCGCGTGCGGATGCGCTTGCGTCGCTATGAGTGACGGCCAAGGCCTGCAATCGCTCAAGCGCCGCGTCGTCGGCCAAGACCCGGCCCACACGCGCGCCGATTGTTCCAGCATCCTCTTTCATCGTCCCCACCTCTCCCAGGCCATGGAGGACAACCCGGGCGCCATTGCCCGCGCCATCGAGCGCATTGGGATAGACAATCATTGGTGTGGCCGTGCGCAGGCATTCATTCAATGTCCCCGCCCCGCCGTGAAAGAGCGCGCAATCCGCGCGATCCAGCGCCTCAAGCTGCGGGACCCAGCTTGCAATCGTGACCCGATCAGACACACGCCCCAGCGCCGCCAGATCAGGGTGAGACGTCGCAACCAAAAGATGCCAGTCCGGGTTGGTCTCAACAGCCGCATCAAGAGCCTTCAGAAACCTGAGCGGCGGATGAAGGATCGACCCGAACCCCGCGAAGATGCGCTTTCCGGGCGCCTCGCTGAAGTAACTGCCTTTTGGCGCATCAACCTGGCGCGCGCGATCGCGCAGGATCATAGGGCCTACAAAGGTCTGCCCCGGCGCAGGCTCGGTCGGCATATCGACCTCAGGCGCAAGCAGCAAAAGATTGGGCAGTGTGTAACTCCACGGCGCCTGGAATCGGTCGGCACTCGTCACGGCATCCAGATCGATTTGGAGATCGAGGGCCAGTTGCCGATGCGCAGGGGTAAGCTCTGCCCCGCAACCTTTCCATGCGGCGCCTAGGGTGGAGATCCGTTTGGCCAATCGAAAGCCGGTGAGCCCCAAGCGTTGTCCCAGCGCGCTGCCGCGCATCCCGCGCCCGGGCACTGTTGCGTGGGTCAGCGGCGGCGCCCCTGGCCCGATCGGCGTGAAGTACATGAACGACAGCGTTGCCACGCGATGCCCTCGCCCCAAAGCCTGCAAAATCGCGCTGTGATGTTCGCAATCGGATAGGACGAGGTCAGGTCTCACCGCCTCAAGTGCCGTCGCGATGCCATCGCTCGCAATGATCTTTGACGCCTCCTTGGCACGAGCCTCGCGCACCGCACCGCTGCGCTTCTTAGGACGCGGCAAGTATGTCCCGCGAATGGAGAGTTGAGGGGCCTGAATAGCGAAATGCTTGAACCCGCCGTGACCAATTTCACCTGTTGCAGTCTCCGGCGCGGCGAACGAAACCTCGTGGCCCGCCTCACGCAGCGCATGTGCCAACGCGACGCTGGAGGCGAGGTTGCTGAAAAGCCCCGTGCAGGTGATCAGGATCCGAGCCATGCCGTCTAACGCCCCTTCATGCGGGCAATCACCCGGCTGGAGACGGCCACGACACCCTCAGGCGTTGAGATGACATCGCGATGCGTCAGCGCCAGCTCCTCCACCGTCTTTTGCGAAAGGTTGCTATCCCATGTGCCACCCTCCTCAAGCGCTGGGTTGCCCGAGGTCACAATGACATCCACCGGTCCTTCATGGGCGTGGAGCCGATAGGACGACAACGCGAAGACATAAGCCGAGCGGACGAGCTGACGTCGCCGCCACTCCGACCGCGGCATGACGGGGGCCAGCGCCTTCATCGCAGCCACACGCAAGGAATGCCTGATTCTGCGATTGCGCAGATAGCGGTTCGTGTCGGCCTGCACCTTGCGGCCTGCGGCGGTCGTGATGCGCCCCTCGTCCGCAGCAAGGACCTGGTAGGCGGGGTCGATCAACACGAGGCGCTCCACCTCATCGCCGAGGCGGCGCGCGGCCTCGAGCGCGATCACCGCGCCGGCGGAATAGGCGCAAAGCACGTAGGGCCCTGTGGGCTTTAGCGTGCGAAGATCTTTGATCACGTCGGCGGCGTAGTCCTCGACACTGTGTTCCAGCGAGGTCTCGGCGCCCAGCGCGTAATCGGAGAAAGCCAAGCCCGTCGCATGCCCCTCGCCCAATCCGCGCGAGACGGCGTTAAAGAGCGCGGTCGTCCCGTGGACCAACAGCACAGCAGTTCCCTCAGCGCCCGCGTTTGTATGGATGAGCTTGCGTGTGCTGTCATGGGCCACCGGGTTCGTGCTTCGTGCAAGGATACGGTGGGCGAGCGCAGAGACCTCCTGCGCCTCAAAGATATCTGTGGGCGCAAAGTCGAGACCTTGCTCGCGCGCCTTGGCATAGACCGCGATCGTGGCGAGGCTGTCACCACCAAGATCAAAGAAGTTCCCATCCCGCGGCACGGCTTCGAGCCCCAGCACATCCGCAAAGATCGCCGCGATCTGGCGCTCGAGCTCGCTTTCCGGAACCTCGGCCATTGGACCGCTCGCACCTGCATCCACTAATGCCGGAAGCGCATTCCGGTCGATTTTGCCGTTTGGCAACCTTGGCAGCTCGGGCGCGGTGATGACATGGCGCGGAACCAGGGGCGCAGGCAAACGGGCGCCAAACGCAGCTTCGCGATCCTCGGGGCCTACGCCCTCCGCGCATTCCACCGCCACGGCCAGCGCCCCATCGGTGACAAAGGCCACGCACAGAGCTCCATCGAAGAGATCCTGCGCAATACGCTCAGTCTCCGCCAGCTCGACCCGGTGCCCGCGGATCTTCACCTGATCGTCGGCGCGCCCTAGCAGATAGATTTGCCCATCGGCACCGCGGTAGCCAAGATCGCCCGTGTGATAGAGCCGCTCTTGCGCGCCACCGACACGCGGCGCAAAGCGTGACGCCGTGAGGTCCTGTTGATGGAGGTACCCGTCTGCGAGCATGGGCCCCGCAATCAAAAGTTCACCCTCGAACCCTTCCGGCAGCGGGGTGCCATCGGGGTCGCAAATGCTCGCCTCGGTTCCCGGCACCGGGGTGCCGATGGGCACTGGCCCGCCGTCCTGCCCAGTGATTTCCGAGGCCGTGGCCCAGACGGTGGATTCCGTAGGCCCATATTCGTTGAAGAGCATCAGGCCGGGGGCATGCGCCGCCACCGCCTCGGTCAACGCGGGCGGCATCGCCTCCCCCGCAACGATGAGGGTGTTGAGAGAGGCCAGAGCCTCCCGCGACAAGCGCGGCAGGAAGGCTTGCGCCAGACTAGGCAGGCACAGGCTATGAGTAACCTCGTGCCGCGCCATCAAACGGCCCATTGCGTCGATGTCTTGTTCCGCGCGGTGCGGGGCCAAAACCACATGCCCACCTGTGGCCAGCGGCCAGTAGAGCCCAGGCACAGAGCTATCGAAGGCGAGAGATGAGAGCACCAGGTAGACCCCCGGCGCCGAAGGATAGACCCCTTCGCGCGCACCAGTCGAATGGCTCAGCGCGCTGTGCGAAATCACGACGCCTTTGGGTTTGCCCTGCGAGCCCGAGGTGAAAATCACGTAAGCCGTCTCTCCCACCTTCGGCTGCACGGCTGGAGTGCCCGCTGGAAGCGCGTCGATGTAGACCCGCGTGGCAAGGGCAGCTTCCGGGAGCCGCTTTTCGGCATCAGTCGAGGTGAGGATGTGGCGCGGCGCGGCCTCTTCCAGGATCTGCTGAAGTCGCGCGGGCGGGTAGGTCAGATCGAGCGGGATATAGCCCGCGCCCACCATCCAGGCGGCGAGGAACCCGGCGAGGCTGTCGACCGAACGCTCAAGAGCCACAGGAACGATGTCCCCGCGGCCGACGCCTGCGGCCGAAAGTGCCGCAGCGATGCGCGCCGCACGCGCTGCGAGGGTGCCGTAGCTGAGTGTTACCTCACCGTCGCTGACGGCAGGGGCATCCGGGGTGCGTTCGGCATGCGCCAAGAACTGATCAAGGATCGTCTGTGTGTACGGTGACGGGGGCAGCGCCTCGGCCTTCGGCATGAGCGCGCGTGCCGCGACCTCGTCAACGCGCCCGCTCGGGTTGGCGACCAACGCCGCCACCAAACGTCCATAGCGCGCGAGGATGTCGGCGGCGATGGTCTCGCTCAGGCGTGCCTTGTCAAAGTAAAGCTCCGTCCTCAGATCGCCTTGCGGGGTCACCAAGAGGGCCAATGCATAGTTGCTGGACTGCACCGTGCTAAGGTCCGCCACCGTCACATCGGAAGGCGGCAAGTCCATTGGCGCCAAGGCCTCGCTGACGAAAAGAGTGTCGAAGAGAGGCGTGCCACGTTCAGTCTCCGCCAACGCTTGCACCTTGGGCAAGGCGGCAAACTGGTGGCGCGACCAGGCGCGTTGGGTGCTTTCCATCTCAACCGCGAAGGCTTGGACAGAAGAGTTCGGCGAAACCCGCGTGCGCAGCGGCAATGTGTTCAGGAACGCTCCAGCGGCACCATCCGCGCCAGGGAGCTCAGTTGGTCGGCCCGCCGACGTCTGACCAAAGACCACATCATCCCGCCCCACGAGATGCCTGAGCAAGATCGCCCATGCAGCCGAGAGAAAGGAGTTCGGCGTCACCCGCGCCGTTCGTGCGAAAGCCTGAACCTGCGCCAGAAGCTCGGCACCGAGATGCGCTTCGAGGTGACCCTGGCCCGCGCGGGGCTCGGCCACAGGTGCGAGTGGCAACGTCGTCGGTTGCACGCCTGCGAGATGATCTTTCCAAAAGGCCTCGTCCGGCACCTCGCGCCCCGAGCGCCGGAGCCAGACGAGATAATCGCGGAACTGGAGCGGCTGCGGCTGCGCGGGCGCGTGCCCCGCGTAGCGCGCCATCACATCGCGCAGCACGACGCCGGTGGACCATCCGTCGCTGATGAGATGGTGGATCGTCCAGATAAGGCTGTGCTTCTCGTACGAATGACGGATCAGCTGCACCTGCATAAGCGGCGCCTTCTTGAGGTCAAACCGCCGGGCCCCTTCAAGCGTAACGAGATCGCCGAGCGCCCGCTCGGTCTCCGCCTCACTTCGGTCGGTCCAGTCGTGGTCCTGCCAGGGAAGCTCAACCTCCTTGCGGACTGCCTGAACCGGCTGTTTCACACCTTCCCACACAAAGCCCGCGCGGTAAGCGTCGCGGGCAGCGACGGCGTCCTCCATGGCCTTGCGAAAACGTGCGGTGTCGAGCGGCCCCTCAAGCGTGCACCGAAGCACCGCCACGTAAGGCGTTGCGCCCGGCTCCTCGAGCACGTGAAACAGCATGCCCGCTTGCGCCGCTGTCAGCGGCAGGACGTCGAAAGCAGCCTTGCCCTCGCTCATTTTAACTCAACGCATCAGCGATGGCCGCAAAGTCATCGTCGTCGAACCCAAGGTCGAGCGCGTCTTCCTCAGATTGCGAGGCCTCTTCTTGAGCCGGTTGCGCTGGCTCAGCCTCAGCAAAGAGCGCCAGAGCCCTCAGCGAACGGTGATCAAAGAGCGCCGTCGCTGGCAGCGGAATCTGGGCCTCCACCGCCCGCATTGCGACTTGAATGGCGGCCAGAGAATCGAGCCCGAGATCGAAGAAATCGGTATCCCGCGCGATCGCCGCGCCCGGCAGAACCTCTTGTAGGATCGCCGCCAATCGAAGCTCCATCTTCGTCTTCGGTGGCTCCCCGTCAGCGTCCATCTCAACCGCCGCCGATAGCGGCCGCGGCAGCCGTGTGGGATCGACCTTGCCATTCGGTGTCAGCGGCATCTGATCCACGCGCATGATCTGCGATGGGCGGACCTCGGCGGGGAGATGCGCGCGCACAGCATCAAAGAGCGCGTCCTGCGTCACACCCGCATCAGCCGCCACATAGGCGGTCAGGCTCGCCTCCTTAGGCGCCATCGGGCCGTCATAGCCGATCTCATCGAGGATGCGCGTGACCTCGGCGGTATCGATGTCATCGTCGAGCTCCTCCAGCGCCTCATGCCGAGTCTTGTGACCCATGCGCACGTCCCAGCTGTAGGGCAGCGCGTAGTTGTGGAAGCCCTCGCGGGTTTTGTGCACGTGGATGCCTGCGTCGTTGATCAGGCAGTTGGTGGAGCGACCCGTGTCAGAGGGACGCCGCCACGCACCGCGCGCATTCAGGAAGGTGTAAATTTCAGAAACCGGCACATCGATGTAGCGATAGATATCGACGATCTCGACTTCCTCGAGGAAGCGCCCATCAGCCAGATCACCGGTCTCAAGCAGGCGCGCGACTGCATCGTCCTCACCGTGATAGCGGCGGCGCGCTTCGGTCACCATGTGCTCAAGCTCGGCACAGGTGGGCACCGATTGCGAGAACAGCTCCGGCGTCAGGCGCGTCTCGAAGAATTGGCCGCGAGAGAGGCCCGTGACGATCATCGGCACTCCCTCGGCCCGCGCGGTGCGGATCGCCAATGTATATACCGCCTTGAAGCACCCTTGGCAGACGTTGGAATGGCGCTTGAGGCTATCAACGAAGATCTCGTTCATCTTCGACGTCGTCAGGTAGCGATGATCCCAGCCCAGATCAGCTACGACGCGATCAATATTCTCCTTCGCGCCGTCCGCGATGAAGCCATTGTCGAGTGTAACCGCGAGCACGCGGTCCGTCAGCGCGCCGAGCCGGTAGGCCGCGTAAGAGCTATCCTTGCCCCCCGACAGCAGCATGATCGCGTCGTAGTCGCCCCGCGCCTTCGTCCGCGCTTCATCGACCTTCGCGCTCAGTTCAGGCTCCGGGCGGAAGTAAGCTCGCGTGCGGTCCTTGAGGCTCTCAAAATCGGCGCAGGTCGTGCAAAGCCCGGCATCGGTGAACTTCACTGCCGGGACGCTGTCTGAGATCCCGCAAGCGGTGCAGGACTGGCCCGCACGGGGCGGTTGGCCTTGCAACACGTGAACCGCGTGAACGCCGGGCACAGTGCGTAGCGCGCGGTCGATCTCGGCCGTTTCGATTCGCACACCGCCGATCTTGAGCTGACTGTCCGCGCGTCCGAGATAGCTAAGGCGCCCATCCCGGCCCAGACGACCGATATCGCCCGTCCGATAAATCCGTGCCCCGGTCTCAGGACAGCTCACAAAGCGCTCCGCCGTCAGATCGGCACGGTTCAGGTAGCCTTCCGCGAGCCGGCCTGCGATGCAGATTTCCCCCTGAACACCGACGGGCATCAGGTTCAGCGCTGCATCCCGCACGGTGATCTCGACACCGTCCGCAGGCACGCCGATGGAGACGGAGCTCCCGTGATCATGGGCTGCATCGAACCGGTGGATCATGGCGCCGACGACCGCCTCGGTTGGACCGTATTCGTTCACGATCTCCACCTGAGGGCCCAGTACCGCCAGCGCCTGACGACACAGTGCCGTGGGCAGGTTCTCACCGCCCAGCACCAGCGTCCGGATCGTAGAGACAGGGCGCGCAGATTCGCAAATCAACGCCAGATGCGAGGGGGTAAGCTTCACGACCCGGGCTGCGTCATCGGCGAAGACATCGAGCACTGCGAGATCCTGCGCCCCGGTTTCCGGGTAGATATGGACCGTCCCGCCAGAGACGAGCGGCGCGAAGATGGAGGTGATGGTGAGGTCAAATGAGAGAGATGAGAAGAGGGCGTAATCGCCGGGACCTTCCCCGCCAAATGCCGCTGCTGCCCAGCTGATGTAGCGGCTGAGCCCTTCGTGGGAGACTTCCACACCCTTGGGCGTGCCGGTCGAACCAGAGGTGAAGAGGACGTAGGCAGTATCGCTAAGGGCCGCTTCTGGCGCGCCAGCGGTCTGAACTTCCGTGGAAAGCAACGCGACCCCGGCGGCCGTCAATGTGGGTTCAGTGCCCGCATCGCCGAAAGCGGCGACCGCTTCGGCGAGGCGGATGATCTCCGCTGCGCGCGCGGGCGGCGTGTTGGCGGCAATGGGCACGAATGCCCGGCCTGCGCGCAGCGTGGCGAGGATCGCCACCATCGCCGCGATCGAGCGGTTCAGGTGGATCGCGATTGGCCCCTCTGCCAACCCAGCCTCAGCAATGGTTGCAGCGACAGATCCGGATTTCGCCCACAGCGCCTCGTAGCTCAGCGTCACGGCGCCTTCTTTGAGGGCCACGGCGTCAGGCGCCTTCGCGACTTGCGCGGCAATCAGAGGAAGGACGCCTGCATGGGCCTCGGCTGGCTCCGTCGGGCCAATCTGCTTGGAATGCGTGCCACCCAGAGGCAGTTCATTCACAGCGCGGGTTGGCGCGGAGCTTACGCCTTCAAGGAAAGTCGCCAGATGCGTCGCCACCTCCGCCGCTGGCACCTCGGCGCAAGTCTCGTCATTCACATCGAGCGCCAAACGCAAGGCGCCACCATCAAAGGACGTCGCATGGAGCCGGATCGGATGCTGCGGATCATGGGCGCCGCTATGGAGCCATGCCACGCGCGCAGGCGCGCCCGCGAAATCTCCGAACCGGGCCTGGATGAAGTTCAAGACGCCAGACGCGGCCGCGCTTCGCACGGAGGCGATCGCATTGGGCCGCGCTTGGCGCAGAAAGTCTCCAAGCCCCGCGCGCACTTTGGCGAAAACATCCGCAAAGCTATCGCTTGCCTCCACCGTGAATGCAAAGGGCAGCACCTCGACGAAAAGGCCTTGGGTCTCTTTCGCGGCACCGTCGAGCCTGTTGTGCGAGGGCAATCCAATCGTCACGGCCTCGTCCCCACTCACTCGGGCAAGGTAAGCACCGTAGGCCGTGGCATAGAGGGCAAACCGCGTCAGATCGGGCGTGAAGAGAGCGTAGTCTGGATCGCTGGCCAGGGCTTCGAACCGGTCAAGTGCAGCCGCTGATATCGGCACCTCGACCCGCTGAGATCGGCAAAGCGATGGCTGTGGAATACCGTAAGGGATGCCGTGACCCTTGGTCTTTGGAAAGTTAGGCGTGGGCGCCTCATGCTGAGCGCGGTCCAGGCGTTCTGCGGCGGCAAGGTAGGACCGGCTTTCATCACCGCTCTGGCCCGAATAAGCCGCCGAAACCGCCTCGAAGAGGAGCGCGCCAGATTGCGCGTCACACGCAATATGGTGCTGAGCTGAAAGCCAAACCCAGTGCTCCGCCGAAAGCCTTGCAAGCCGAGCGCGGTAGGTTGTTTGGGACAGATCAAACGGCTCAGGAATCCACTGCGCCTGGAAAGCCTCCAAAGCGGCCTCAGGATCGGCCTCCTGACTGAGATCCAGCACCGGCGGCAACGCAAAGGGGGTGTTCTGAAGAAACTGGCGCGGTTCACCGTCGATCTCGTGAAACGCCAGGCGGAGCGCATCTGTTTTCGAGACGACCGTCTCCAGCGCGCGCGCGAAGCGCGAGGGATCAACAGCGATCATCAGATCAAAGCGCCACACCATCGTGTAGCTGGCCACGTTCGGAGCCATTTGCGCGCCGCGCCAGAACCTCAGCTGGCTCTGCGTCAGCGGGTAGTCCCGGGGTCCGTCAAGCATTCGCGCCCCGGCTGTCGACGTATCGGCCCATCGCCTCGAGCGACTCGAAGTTCTCGATCACAACGTCCTCGAACGGCACCTTCAGGGCATAGGTCTGCTCAACGAAGCTCACCAAAGACATCACGGAGAGGGAATCGAGCATGCCCGAAAGCAAGAGCTCATCACCATCGGAGACGGAACGGCCACCCAGCAGCGTGTCTTGCACGAAGGCGCGGAGCGGGCTGAGATCGGACTTAAGCTGCTGAACGGTCATTCCCAAACTCCACTATGCTGCGCCGGTCGAGCTTGCCGGTCGAGGTACGGTTGAGGGCATCCCGCTGAACGAATTCGGCCGGAACCATGTAGGCGGGCAGATGCGCGGCGGCATGACCCTGCACCTCAGAAGGCGAGGGATCGCCCGCGTAATAGGCGTTGAGCACTTCGCCGGACTTGTCGGTGACGACGGCAACTTCTTCGATGCCCGGCAGGCTGCTGAGCACCCGCTCCACCTCGTCCAGTTCCACCCGGAAACCGCGAAGCTTCACCTGACGGTCATCTCGACCCACAAGCATCACCTGCCCGTCCACGCGTCGCGAAACGATATCGCCAGTCTTGTAGTACCGCCCGTCAAAGGCCGCCTTGGAACGGGAAAGGTCGTTCCAATAGCCCGCCATGACCTGATCGCCTTTGATCAAAAGCTCTCCGTCGTGGGCAACGCGCATCTCGATGCCCTCATCGGGTAAGCCAATGGGCAGCGCGGTAAGGCCGTCAAGCGTGGCGTGATCAATGCGTGCCGTTAGGCAGTGGTTCGTCTCGGTGGGGCCATAGGCGTTCAAAAGCTCGGCCTCAGGGACATGGGCCGCGAAGTCGCGCAGAACGCGGGGCTGCATCACTTCACCCGCAAACATCACCACGCGCAGGGATGACAGATCCCGCTTATCGAGCGCGCCGTGGCTGACAAGCTGCGCCATCGCAAAGGGCACGGAGTACCAGACGCTGATTTTCTCCGCCTCGACCAATTGCGCCAGCGATGCGGGCATCTTGGCATGCATCTCCGAGATCACGACGATGGTGGCACCAGCCTCCACCGTGGCGAAGATGTCAAAGATCGACATGTCGAAATGGAGCGGGGTGTGATGGCTGACGCGGTCGCTCCGGCGCAGACCGCAAAGCTTGGCGGACATACGCGCGTAGGCAAGCCCACTTCGGTGCGTGTGGCAGATGCCCTTAGGCGCCCCTGTCGAGCCAGAGGTGTAAAGGATGTAGCCGAGATCGGCAGCCGTGCGCGGCACCGGGTCCGCCTCCAGACGTTCTGAGAGCGTTGCCGCCATCTCCCACACGGGGACAAAGGTCACGCCGCTAAGCGCGCCAACCCGACGCGCATCTGCCAAAACGAGGCGCACACCGCAGTCCCGCAGGATGGTCTTGATACGGGCCTTGGGCGCGGCAGGATCGATGGGCACGTAGACCCCGCCCGCGCGCAGCACGCCAAAGACACTCGCAATGGCCTCGAAGGACTTCGGCGCGTGGATCGCAATGCGATCCCCGGGGCGAACGCCTGAACGGATCAACCGTGCAGCAATGGCCTCAGCGCCGGCATTCAACTCGCCATAGGTGAAAGAGCGACCTGCAGAGCGCACGGCTTCGGCCTCCGGGGTGGCAGTGGCCCAATGGGCGAGAGCGTGATCGAGAAGAGCAGCCATCGTTATCCACCCAGCCCGGCGACCTGCGCCGCCTGAAAGCTGCCAATGGTGCGCTCAACGAACCAGAAGGCAGCAATGGCGATCAGCGCAACCGAACCAGCCTGCATCGCAATCGGGCGATACCCGCTCCAGTTCCGGAGCTTGTAAAGGATCGGGAAGAGCACGAGCACGATAGCCAGCTGCCCGATCTCGACCCCGATGTTGAAGGCCGCGAGGCCCACGGCCTTACGTTCCGCATCGAGGCCCAAAGGCTCGAGCACATTGGCAAAGCCAAAGCCGTGGAAGAGGCCAAAGATGAAGACCACGATCCATGAGGTCGTGTGGAAACGCGGGATCAGATTGCCGATGGCAACCACCGCGATTGAGACGGCGATAACGGCTTCCACAAAGGTCGGGGGCAGCGTGACAAGGCCAAACGTCGCGAGTGACAGCGTCACCGTATGGGCCAGCGTAAAGACTGTGACGATCTTAACGGTGTTCCAAAGGCTTTGGCGCAGCTGCGTCGACGGCTCCCACCGCCCGGCCTGAATGAACATCACTGACGAGATCAGCAGCGTGACCAGGAAAAGGACGTGATCAAAGCCCAACCAGATGTGCCAGATGCCATGCTCGATGAACGTCATGATCGCATCCGACGTGCGCTCGTCATTCAGGTAGAAGCGTTTGAGGCCGTCACCGGGGCTGAAAATCAGAGAGATATAGCCCTCGTTCTCGGTCATCCCGTTGCGGGTGTTCGTCGCGATCAACGCATAGCCGCGATGGTCCGGGTCGATGTCCGCAAAGAGGGCATCGTAAAACATCTCGATCTCGACGGGCGTAATCGGCGGGGTCCCGACGTCGAACCATAGCTGAGCAAACTTACCCTTCTCGGTGTCGAGATAGGTGAGTTCGGAGACGTCCCGGAAGCTCACATCGAGGCGCTTACCCTCGTAGACGAGCTGCATGTGATCCCCAAAATAGCTCGTCACCTCATCGAAGGAGGCATTGAGATCCTCTTTGCTGATGGGCTCGTGCACATCGGGGTCGCGAGCGGTGAATTTGGCGAGGTCGGCCATGCCAACCTCAACGCGGCCGGACAAAGTTGTCTCGGTCACATCGAAATACACATAGCTCTCG
>JBCBFV010000003.1:0-33573 GCA_038527425.1 Pseudomonadota bacterium | reverse complement strand
GGTTGTGAGCGAGACGGAAGAAACCAAAGTGATGTCTCGCGGTCAGTTGACCATGGATCCCCTGCGCCACGCGGTGACTTGGAAAGGGCGCGATGTCTCCCTGACGGTCACAGAGTTCCTCCTTCTCCAAGCCCTCGCGCAGCGCCCTGGCTTTGTGAAGTCACGCGATCAGCTGATGGACGTGGCCTATGACGATCAGGTCTACGTGGATGACCGCACGATCGACAGCCACATCAAGCGTTTGCGCAAGAAGATGCGTACAGCGGATGATGAGTTCTCGGCTATCGAAACTCTCTACGGTATCGGCTACCGTTATAACGAAGAATAGAAACCTGGGCGGGGGGGCTGCACCCCGATGAGCAACCAAGAGATCGACGTGCGCGATCTGAACAGCGTCCGGCAGGCGGATATCCTGCTGGGCGACGACTGGGTTGCGCCAGATGCCACGGTTGAGAAGGAGCTTCAGGCCAAGCGGCAGCGACGCTCCTTCATCGCGCTCAACAGGTCTCCTCTCGCGCGGAAAATCATTACGTTCAATTTGCTGGCGCTCGTTATCTTGGTGGCGGGCGTTTTGTATTTGAACCCGTCGCGCGAAAGCCTGGCATTCCAGCGCTCCATTGGCCTCGTCAACGAGGCTGAGCTTATCGCAGATGTGTTTGAAGCGGGCTTGCCTGCGGCAGCCCCGGCGAGCCTTGCTACCGGAGATGGCATTCAGGTGGATGAGGTACTGCTCAATCTCGATCTCCGGGGCGGTATTGAAGTCTTTGTGTTTGACCCGACTGAGGCGCTTATTGCGTCGACACTCGGGATGGAGCGACCGGACCGCGCTTTGGTCGAAGGCCTTCAGCGGGACGTCCAGTCCACGATTATCATCGAATTCCTGAACTCGGTTTGGGATGCGCTTTCTAGCGTTCTTTCTCCCGCCGAGCCTGCACCAACTTTGGTGTCACCGGAGGAGCAAGTGCGCGCCTTGCTGGCCAGCGCGTTGCAAGGAGAGACGGAGGCGGACACTGGACGTGACGCAGAAGGTTCCAGCGTCTTCTCTGTGGCCACGCCGATCGAACAAAACGGCCGTGTTGTAGGGGCTGTAGCGCTTGTGTCGGCGGCTGGTGAGATCGACCTGTTGGTTCGGCAGCAGCGCGAGCAGGTGCTGCAGATGTTTGTGATTGCGCTCCTCGTTTCCATTGGTTTGTCGCTTGTGCTGGCATCCACCATCGCGAACCCGCTCTCCGATCTGGCTGCGGCGGCAGAGCTTGGGCGGGACAAGAACGCCCGCAAGATGTCCCCATCGCGGATCCGCATCCCAGACCTCACGGCCCGCCCGGACGAGATCGGGCGCCTGTCTGGCGCTCTGCGCGGGATGGTCTCGGCGCTCTACGACCGGATCGACAACAACGAACAATTCGCCGCCGACGTGGCGCACGAGATCAAGAACCCCTTGGCCTCCTTGCGCTCGGCTGTGGGCACGCTTCGCGTGGCCAAGCGCGATGATCAGCGCGAACGCCTCTTTGATGTGATCGACCACGATGTGCGTCGCCTCGACCGGTTGGTCAGCGACATCTCGAACGCCTCGCGGTTGGACTCGGAGCTGGTGAAGGAGGAGGAAGAAGCCTTCGACCTCCTCAAGATGCTCAAGAACCTCGGTCAGTACCTGGGCGCCGAGGCGGAGCAGAAGGGCATCGATTTCATCACCGACCTGCCCGAAGGCCAGCTCGTCACGCACGGTCTGGAGGCGCGCCTTGCGCAGGTGTTCGTGAACCTGATCACCAATGCCACGTCCTTCTGTGAGGACGGCGATGCGATCCGTATCTGGGCGCGTAAGCGCGAAAACCGCGTGCTCGTGGTCGTCGAGGATACCGGCCCCGGCATCCCGGACGGCGCGCTCCAGAAAATCTTCAAACGCTTCTATAGCGAGCGGCCCGCGGGCCAGTTCGGCAACAACTCGGGCCTCGGCCTCGCGATCTCGAAGCAGATCGTCGAAGCCCATGGCGGCGTGATCTGGGCGGAGAACATCCGCCCCACGGATGCTGACCTCACCAGCGACCCACTGGGCGCGCGGTTTGTGGTGGGCCTCCCTGTCTGATCCCTTTCAGCTAAGACCGGTGCCGGGTGGCGCCCATCTGCATGCAACGACTGTGGCGGTGCGTGGCCGAGCGATGTTGTTGGTAGGGCCCTCAGGCAGCGGGAAGTCCTCTTTGGCGCTCGAGATGATGGCCCTTGGCGCCGATCTGGTCGCAGACGATATGACAAAGCTCGGCGTGGATACGGATAGGCTCATCGCGCGGGCGCCGGACACGTTGCCCGAGGCGATCGAGGCGAGAGGGCTTGGTCTTCTCAAGGCCAAGCTCTTTGGGCCCGCTCCGGTTGTAGCGGCGCTCGACCTCACACGCTGCAGCGCAGAGAGAATGCCGCAAGTGCAGAACATTCTCCTGCTTGGGTGCTCAATTCCCTTGCTTCACAGGCCCGCGAGTGGTCCTGTTCCCGCCATGCTTTTGCAATATCTAAAGCAGGAGTGAGCGGAGGACCTAATGAAGGACGGCTCCCCTTCTGCGATGCAGCAACTGATTTTGGTGACCGGTCCCTCCGGTGGAGGGCGCTCGACGGCCATCAATGCCCTTGAGGATATGGGCTACGAGACCATCGACAACCTGCCGTTGTCGATGGTGGAACGGCTTTTGGCCGAACCTCTCGAACGTCCTCTGGCCCTGGGTATCGCGCCCGCTGCGCGCGAGTTCTCGGCAAACGCATTCATCGAAGTCATCGATTCGCTGAAGCCTTCGCACAAGGCATCGCCCGAGATCCTTTACCTTGATTGCCGCCAAGACGTGTTGCTGCGGCGCTATTCGGAGACGCGACGCCGGCACCCTTCTGCACCTGAAGAGACGCCGATGCTGGGGATCGAGCGTGAGCAGGACCTGCTCACCCCGATCAAAGCCCGCGCGGATGTGCTGATCGATACGTCTGATCTCAGCCCCCACGACCTAAAGGCCGAGCTAGACCGGCTATACGCGCTCGAGGGTGAGGTGAAACTGGCGGTCACGCTGCACTCCTTTAGCTACAAAAGGGGTCTGCCGCGGGGCATCGACATGGTGTTTGACTGCCGTTTTCTGAGAAATCCGTACTGGGCACCGGAACTTCGTCACCTGTCAGGTGTTTCTAAAGAGGTTCAGGACTATGTTTCGCAGGATGCGCGCTATGTCCCGTTCTTCGAGCAGGTGACCGCGCTTGCCGAGCTTTTGCTTCCGGCCTACCGGGAAGAAGGCAAGGCGCATCTGAGTATTGCATTCGGCTGTACGGGCGGGCGTCACCGTTCTGTTACGATGGCCGAACATGTGGCGTCAGCCCTTGCACAGGCAGGCTGGCAGGTGTCTATTCGACACCGGGAGTTAGAGCGTACCGCGCCCTCTGGGGCAGGTACTGAGGGACAAAGGTGAGCTCGTGATCGGTATCGTGATCGTTGGGCATGGTGGCCTCGCTGCGGAGTACAAATCCGCGGTGGAACATGTGGTCGGCGAACAAGACGGCATTCAGGCCATTTCGATCGCTGCCAAGCATGACCGGACCACCAAGCAGCAGGAAATCTGCGCTGCCGCAGACGCGGTGGATGAGGGCGACGGCGTCGTTCTCGTGATCGACATGTTTGGCTCTTCTCCGTCCAATCTCGCGCTGCGGGCGTGCCAGCCCACGGGCCGCAAAATTCTCTACGGGGCGAACCTGCCAATGCTCGTGAAGCTCGCCAAGATGCGGGGGCGGCCACTGGATGTCGCTGTGTCCGCCGCGCGCGAAGCAGGACGCAAGTACATCGACAGCCTTGACGTGAGGCCTGAAGCTACGCTTTGAGTGCGAGCTATGAGCATCACGACCGACTACCAAATCGTAAATCAAAAAGGGCTTCACGCCCGCGCGTCCGCGAAATTCGTGGAGGTCGTCGAGGAGTTCGATGCGCGCTGTGAGGTCGAGAAGGACGGCATGTCCGCCTCGGGCGACAGCATCATGGGCCTTTTAATGTTGGCAGCTTCGGTGGGCTCCACTATTAGGGTGGCCATCGAGGGGCCTCAGGCGGAAGAACTTGCTGAAGCACTGAAGGTGTTGATTGCCGACAAGTTCGGCGAGGATATGTGAGCCGGAAGCGGCACTCGTAGCCAATCTTGAAAGGAAGTGCTCTGTGGCAGACCAAAGCCAGACACGTGCTGCGCCGCTTGCGGGGATCGCCCAAGCGACGCAGTCGGACGACGTCGCAGCTTCCGCAGACACGGCAAATGTTCCCTACGACAAACGCAAACTGAGCTACGCGGGCACGTTTACGAACCCGTGGCAGTCGTTTGTGATCCGCACCATGGAGTGGTGCACGGGTAAAATCACTCTGCTTCGCCGCATTCGTGAGTTCGAACGCATGGGCCCGGCAACGGGTCAGGCGTTCTGGACCCAAGCGCGGGGCCTGATGCGCATCGATCTTCAGACGCCTAAGGAAGAGATCGCCAACATTCCCGAAACCGGTCCGGTCATCGTCGTGGCGAACCACCCGCACGGGTTGGTCGACGGCATGATGCTGGCCGAGCTCATCGGCTCGCGCCGCACGGATTACAAGATCCTGACGCGCTCGCTGCTCACCGGCGTCGACGAGGTTTCGCAGTTCATGATCCCGGTGCCCTTCCCGCACGAGGAAGACAGCTTTCAGAAGAGCCTGGACATGCGCAAGGCCGCCATGGAGCATCTTGCGGATGGTGGCGTAATCGCGGTCTTCCCGTCTGGTGCCGTTGCCGCGTCCGAGACGATGTGGGGCCCGGCCATCGAGGGCGAATGGAACCCATTCACGGCGAAGATGATCCAGCGCTCTGGCGCAACGGTCGTGCCGGTGAAGTTCCCGGGCCAGAACAGCCGCCCCTATCAAATTGCCAACCAGATTTCGGCGACCCTTCGCCAGGGCCTCCTTATTCACGAGGTGGCGCATTCCTTTGGCAAGCCGCAGCGCCCGATCATCGGTGAGGCAATCTCGCCAGAGGCCATCAAGGAAAACGGCAAGAATGCCCGCGACTTCATGGCTTGGCTGCGCGACCTTACGATGTCTTTGAAGGCATAAGCCTCGCGCGTTAGCGCGTCGGCACGGGCTCATCCCCGCGATAATCATAAAAGCCGCGCTGGGTTTTCCGGCCCAGCCATCCCGCTTCGACGTACTTCGTTAGCAGCGGGCAGGGGCGGTACTTGGTGTCCGCCAGCCCGTCGTGAAGCACGTTCATGATCGCAAGGCAGGTGTCGAGACCGATGAAATCGGCAAGCTCCAGCGGCCCCATCGGATGGTTTGCGCCCAGTTTCATCGACGTATCGATCGACCGAACAGACCCCACACCTTCGTAGAGCGTATAGATCGCCTCGTTGATCATCGGCATCAGGATGCGGTTCACGATGAAGGCGGGGAAATCCTCGGCCGAGGCAGAGGTCTTGCCGAGCTTTGCCACCACACCCTCGCAGGTTCGGAAAGTGGCTTCATCTGTGGCGATGCCGCGGATCAGCTCGACGAGCTGCATCACGGGCACCGGGTTCATGAAATGGAAGCCCATGAAGCGCTCAGGCCGGTCGGTCCGTGACGCCAACCGCGTGATGGAGATCGAAGAGGTATTCGATGTAAGAATGGTATCGGGCGCCAGATGGGGCAGGATATCCTCAAAGATTGCCTGCTTGATCATCTCCCGCTCGGTGGCGGCCTCGATCACGATGTCCGTGGACCCCACGTCAGCCAGCGTCTTCACCGGCACGATGCGTTTCAGTGCACCGTCGCGGTCAGCCTCCGTGATCTTCTCGCGGCTCACCTGGCGGTTCATGTTGGCTTCGATCTTGCCCCGGGCGGCGCTCAGCGCGTCTTCGCTGACATCCGTCAGCCGCACCTCGTAACCTGCAAGCGCCATGACATGGGCAATTCCGTTACCCATCTGCCCCGCGCCGATCACTCCGATGCTTGCAACGTTCATGGCCGTCTCCTTCGCTTCAGCCAAAGCCTATACCCGCCCCGCGGCAGGCAAAACCCCGCCTTGTCGATTTGCACCGAATTGCACTGAAATGGGCCCAAGGCGTTAGCATTTCGCTCACCCAACCTCCTTATCCCTGTGCACGGGTGAAAAAGGAGATGGGCCATGGAAAGCATTGGTCTGGGGCGGCTACTGCTCGAACTCGAGCCGTGCCACTACGGTTATTCTCGGCATAGGTTTCGCGGTCCGGCTGCGGATACCGAACAACCGTACCTCGCGTTTATCGGAACCACGGAGACGGTGGGCCCCTTTTTGACAAGGCCCTATCCTCAGATCACATCCGAGGCGCTCAGCATCGGCTGCGCAAATCTCGGCATCAAGAACGCGGGGCCGGAGGTCTTTTTGAAAGATCCAGAGCTGCTACGCGTTGCGCAGAAGGCCGACGCTGTCGTGATGGAAGTGATGGGTGCGACAAATCAGTCGAACATGTTTTTCAAAGTGCATCCACGCCGCAATGACCGGGTCACGCGCACACATCAGGCGCTGCATGATCTGCTGCCCAAGCTGGACACGACCGAGATCCACTTCACTGGCCACCTTCTGGCCGAGATTGAGCGTCTGTCCGACCGCGTCCTCGGCGAGGTTACCGCGATCTTGCAGGAGCAATGGGTCATCCGAATGAAACGGTTGATCGAAGTGATCGAGCGCCCGGTGCATCTAGTGATGCTGGTCACCGACGGTGCGACGAATGCGCGGTTGATCGATCCCCATATGCTCGAAGCTCTGGAACCGCACGCCGCGAGCGTCACGTGTTTCATGCCGTCGGATGAGGCGATCTCAGAAGGGACGGAGGAGATGATCTTCCAACCGCAAGAACACACTGCCGCTCGCGAGATGCTCAGCGCGTCGGCGCATTACGAGGCGGCAGAGCTGCTCGTGGAGGTTCTTGGGGCCGAAATGCAAACGGCCCGCGCCGGGTAGGCACGGGCCGCTCGGGTCATGTTGAGATGCCTTAGTCGAGCGCGTTCGTCAGCTCGGGCACGGCGTCGAAGAGGTCTGCTACGAGGCCGTAGTCGGCCACCTGGAAGATCGGTGCTTCTTCGTCCTTGTTAATCGCAACGATGATCTTGGAGTCCTTCATGCCCGCGAGGTGCTGAATGGCGCCGGAGATGCCCACCGCGACGTAGAGGTTCGGTGCCACGACCTTACCGGTCTGACCCACCTGCCAGTCGTTCGGCGCGTAGCCAGAGTCGACTGCGGCGCGGGATGCGCCAACAGCGGCGCCAAGCTTGTCCGCCAGGCCTTCGATGATCTTGAAGTCTTCCTCAGACCCAACGCCACGGCCGCCGGAGACGACGACGCCAGCGGACGTCAGCTCGGGGCGATCGGATTCGGCGAGGCGATCTTCAACCCACTCAGACAGGCCGCCGGATGCAGGCATCGCCACCGTCTCCACGGGGGAGGAACCATCGGTCGCCGCCGCGTCAAACGTAGCGGTACGGAAGGTGATGACCTTCTTGGCGTCCGAAGACTTCACCGTCTGGATCGCGTTACCGGCATAGATCGGACGCTCGAACGTGTCGGCGTCGACCACGGCGGTGGCGTCAGAGATGATCATGGAATCGAGGAGAGCTGCGACGCGCGGCATGACGTTCTTGGCGTCTGTCGTGGCAGGCGCCACGATGTGCGTGAAGTCACCTGCGAGGGACACGATCAGATCGGCCGTCGCTTCGGCGAGCTGGCGCGTGAGAGCGGCGTCTTCACACACCAGAACTTTCGTCGCACCCAGCGATGCGGCTTCAGCGCCTGCTGCAGCGGCAGAGTTGCCGGCGCACAGGATCGTCACATCACCCAGAGCCTTGGCGGCAGTCATCGCCTTGGCGGTTGCGTCGAGGCTCAGCTGGCCATCGGATACGTCTGCAAAGAGAAGAACGGACATTAGACAGCACCTGCTTCTTTGAGTTTCTCCACGAGCTCACCAACGGAGCCCACCATGATGCCTGCGGAACGCTCCGCGGGCTCGGTCGTCTGGACCACCGTCAGGCGCGGGGTCACGTCCACGCCGTAGTCGGCTGCGGTCTTCTCATCGAGAGGCTTTTTCTTCGCCTTCATGATGTTGGGCAGCGACGCGTAGCGCGGCTCGTTCAGGCGCAAGTCGACGGAAATGATCGCCGGCATCTTCACCTTGATGGTCTGCAGGCCGCCGTCGACTTCGCGGGTCACGGTGGCGCTGTCTGCTTCCACAGCAACTTCGGACGCAAACGTCGCTTGGGACCAACCGGTCAGCGCGCCGAGCATCTGGCCCGTGGCGTTCATGTCGTTGTCGATCGCCTGCTTGCCGCAGAGAACGAGGCCGGGCTCTTCTTCGTCGATGATCGCCTTGAGGATCTTGGCGACGGCGAGCGGCTCGATGTCCTGGTGGACGTCGTCAGCGGCTACGACGAGGATCGCGCGGTCTGCGCCCATGGCCAGAGCCGTGCGCAGGGTTTCCTGGGCTTGCTTGACGCCGACGGACACGGCGATGACCTCAGAGGCCGAGCCCTTTTCTTTCATGCGGATCGCCTCTTCGACGGCAATCTCGTCGAAAGGGTTCATCGACATTTTGACGTTGGCGAGATCGACACCGCTTCCATCCGCTTTGACGCGAACTTTCACGTTGTAGTCGATGACGCGTTTAACAGGCACGAGGACCTTCATGGTGCATCTCCTAGTTGGATTGCGCCTGGGGTGCTCCTTGGCGCGAATGAATTCTCGGGCGGTGTACCGAAGCACAAAGCGTGCCGATAGAGAAGAATCGACACGCCTAGGTCTTCTGACGTCGCGTTTGTGAAAAAGTGTCCAATTTTTTCACGGACTACGCAAGCGTGTGGAGCGCCTTCCGGAACAACTCGGCCGCGCGTGCCCATTCATCGGTCATTTCTGGCAGTTTTCGGAGGCTCGGCAGGAGCTGCTCCGCAAAGTCTTCGCTCGACTCGGTGGGCAGCATCGCGGGCAAGTTGTCTATTGCCGTGACGTCGAGCGGCGGTGTGGCGTGCACACGAAGTGCGGGCTCCTCCCAGCTCGTGACTTTGTCATAGACGGGTATCGGGTTGAAATCGCTGCTGGGGTCGCACGCGACATCGCCAATCACGCTTAGCCGCCGAACGGCAGAAGGCGTGGTCTTTGGTACAAGCACCGGGGTGCCCGGGCGCGCGAGGATCGCGTTGATAATGATGTCGTGGGCGAGGATTTCGGGGAAGGGGCCACCGCGCGCCGTTTCTTCCATGTCCCACAGGGTCGTGGGCACACCCATATGCGTGCAAAGGTCACCGGCACCGCTCCCCACGCGGCCTTTCGCCCCAACGATGATTGCGGTCGGGCGCGTGAAAATCCCACTGAGGTCTGCTTGAAGGTCAGCAAGCAGCGCTGGTGCACTGGAGTAATCGTGCACTGGGCCCGCGATGCTGTCGCGCTGCTGCGCAGCCCAGCATTTCAACGCGACCGCCGCTCCTGCATATCCAGCCCAATAGCCAAAAGCCGCGACCCGTCGGTTCGCATCATCTGTGAGGTATTCGAGATCGAGCAGCGCGCCACCGCCCTCCCTGAAACGCCGCAAGAGGACCTGCCCGTCTGGCTGACCCTTATAGGCATGGCCAAACATGATGTGAGTATGTGGGAGGGGCGCGCCGTCTTCTGGCAGCTCTTTGAGCCCAAAGATGACCGCGTCCTGCGGTGCATCGGTCCACGATCCTTCTGCGACGATCTCCGCACCGGCCTGTCGGTAGCCGTCGATGGGAATGGCGCGGGAGGCGCTCTCCTCCACGCTTACCCGCAGACCCTGCGCTTTCAGTGCGGCCACGCCCTCTGGTGTGATCCCGACACGCGCCTCATTCGCGCGCGGCTCAGCACGGACCCAGAGATGCGTCATTAGACGAACCCTCGCGCTTTGGCTTCGGCAAAAGTGGGCCGTGCCTCATAAGCGCTGCGCAGGCGACTAACTTTCGGGTAATCGGCGACCTTCACACCGTCCCCCTCAAGCCAAGAGGTCACGGCATAAAGGTAAGGATCTGCCAGCGAAAGCGCTTCGCCCAGAACGTAGGGACCCACGATCTTGGTCTCGAGATAAGCCGCACTGTCAGCCATGTTCTGCGTCACGAGGCTCTGCATATCCTTCCAGGAGTTTTCCTCCTTCGCCCAGCGATGACCGCGCATCTTGTGGGCATGGGCCACATGCATCGTCGTGGCCAGATAGGTCATCACTTCACGCATCTTCGCCGCCTGCCAGGCATCAGAAGGGATGAGTGACGGTGCAGCATGCTCCAGAATCGCAATCGTCTCTGTCAGAATGCCGTGGGGTGTTTCCAGCGCCGGGACCCGTCCCTTCTCATTGACAGCAAGGTAGGCCTCGCTGCGCTGGCCGTGGCTGGCGAAGTCGACAGCGGCGATCTCAAACTCAACCCCTTCTTCCAGAAGCGCGAGAGCAGAGGCGACGGCAATTGTTCCGGGGGCGAAGTAGAGTTTCATGGTGTCACCTCAGTAATGGGTTTTTGCGTAGCTGCGCGCTGGAGCATCAAGGTGCGGCGTCGCGTTGAAGCCCGCGAGCATGGCCCCCTGGGGACGCACCGCCACGCGATGAATGGACGTGTTGAAGATCGGCAGCAGGATATGCGCCATGCGCAGCGGGTCGAGCCCCAAAAGATGCCGCAAGGCCATTCCAATCACGCCACCTGATGTCACGCAGATCACGCGCCGCCCTGGCTGTTCGGCTTCTTTCAGAACGTCGCGAATGCGCGCTTCGAAGTTTGCAAAACTCTCCTGCCCCTGAATTTCGGCGTCATGCCAGGCTTTCATCACCATGGGCATGTGCGCGGCAAACCCCTCGCTACCGGAAGAGCTATCGGGCCTCGGCACCCCGCGCGCTTTCTCGAGTGCTTCCGACAGGTTGAAGTAGTCGAGCTCGTTGAGGCGCGAATCGAGCTTGTGGGGAATAAGCCCCATGCTGGCCGCGGTTTCCTGGTGGCGCGTCAGAGTTCCTGAGAGCACGACATCGAAGTGTTCGTCGTGGTCCAGCAGGTATCCCCCAAGCCAGCGCGCCTGCTGATGCCCCAGACCCGAGAGCTTGTCGTAGCTTTCCTCATCAGTCGCCGCTGAATTGGCCTGGCCGTGGCGTATAAGAATGATCTCACCCATGGGAGCTTACTTTCAGACGCATCGCAGGGCTGCAACCAAGGATACCTCCGGCGGAAGTACGGGGCACAGAGAAGGCCGCGCGCCAGCCTCCTCATCTCCGTGCTGCGTACTTCGGGGAGCGCGAGGGGAGACCCCTCGCTCCCGTTGTCGCAAAGAGACCTGTGGCTACGATCGGAAACGCCTTTTCGACGTATGGCGGATTTGAGACGTGCGTCGTCGCATACGAGGGCTCGTCTTTGCCTTGCGCCGTGGTCTAACCTCTTCGTCAGGGAGGCAGCCGTGTCCAATACGATCAAGTTTATGCTCGATGGCCGCGAGGTCGAAGCGCAGCCAGGTCAGTCCATTTGGGAAGTCGCTAAAGGCGGCGGCCTCATCATTCCGCACCTGTGCCACAAGGACCAGCCGGGCTATCGCTCGGACGGCAATTGCCGGGCCTGCATGGTAGAGATTGAGGGTGAGCGGACGCTTGCGGCCTCCTGCATCCGCCAGCCCACGCCGGGCATGGTTGTCACCACAGACAGCCAGCGCGCCACGATGGCGCGTGACATGGTCATGGAGATGCTCGTCACCGACCAGCCCGAGCGCGAGGTGTCGCACGACAAATCTTCCCACTTCTGGGACATGGCGGAGGGCACGGAAGCGCCTCGCTTCCCAAAGCTTGAAGAGGGTCGCATCCCTCTGCTCGACGACAGCCACGTGGCGATGTCGGTGAACCTCGATGCCTGTATCTCGTGCGGGCTTTGCGTCCGCGCCTGCCGCGAAGTGCAGGTCAACGATGTGATTGGCATGTCCGGGCGTGGCGCCGATGCCTACCCCACTTTCGACATGGCCGACCCGATGGGCGAGTCGACCTGCGTGGCTTGCGGTGAGTGCGTTCAGGCCTGCCCGACCGGTGCCTTGATGCCCTCGAGCGTCGTCGATGAAGGGCAGGTCGGCGACCGCGCGGATTATGACAGCGAAACCGAAAGCGTCTGTGCCTTCTGTGGTGTCGGCTGCCAGATCTCGATCAAGGTCAAGGACGGCAATGTCAAATACATCGAAGGCATCAACGGTCCGGCCAACGAAGGGCGCCTCTGCGTCAAAGGTCGCTTCGGCTATGACTACATCCACCACCAGCATCGCCTGACCAAACCGCTGATCCGCAAGGAGGGCGCCGCAAAAGGCCTCAACGTCAATCCTGACAATTGGCAGGACACGTTCCGCGAGGCGACGTGGGAAGAAGCGCTTGATTTCGCGGCAGATGGCCTGAAAGGTCGCGGTCGCGAAGTGGCGGGCTTTGGGTCGGCTAAATGCACCAATGAAGAGGCCTACCTCTTCCAGAAGTTCATCCGCCAGGGCTTTGGTCATAACAACGTCGACCACTGCACGCGTCTGTGCCACGCGTCCTCCGTTGCCGCATTGATCGAGAACGTCGGCTCCGGCGCGGTCACCGCGACCTTCAACGAGATCGAGAATGCCGACGTGGCCATCGCCATCGGCTGTAACCCCCTCGAGAACCACCCGGTCGCCGCGACCTATTTCAAGCAGTTCGCCAAACGCGGCGGCAAGCTGATCGTTATGGACCCGCGCGGTCACGCCATGAAAAAACACGCGGCCCATATGTTGCAGTTCCGTCCCGGCGCGGACGTGGCCATGCTGAACGCCATCATGCATGTGATCGCTGAGGAAGGCCTCTACGATCAGCAGTACATCGAGGCCTACACAGAAAACTGGGAGGCCGAGAAAGCGCATCTGGCAGGCTTCCCGCCTGAAAAGATGGAAGAGATCTGCGGCATCCCCGCGGAGGAGCTTCGCGCCGTTGCCCGCCTTTGGGCCACCTCCAAGGCAGGTATGATCTTCTGGGGCATGGGTGTGAGCCAGCATGTCCACGGCACGGACAACTCGCGCTGCCTGATCTCGCTAGCGCTGATGTGTGGCCATGTGGGCCGCCCGGGCACGGGTCTCCACCCGCTCCGGGGGCAGAACAACGTGCAGGGCGCCTCGGACGCGGGCCTCATCCCGATGTTCTTGCCGGATTATCAGAGCGTCATGGACGACGGTGTGCGCTCCGCCTTCACCGAGGTCTGGAACAGCGGCGATTTCTCGAATGAGAAGGGCCTGACGGTCACCGAGATCATGGATGCGGTCCATGAGGACAAGATCAAAGCGATGTACATTCTGGGTGAGAACCCGGCGATGTCGGATCCGGATGTGGAGCATGCCCGCGATGCGCTCGCAAAGCTCGATCACCTGGTTGTGCAGGACATCTTCATCACCGAGACGGCAAACTACGCCGATGTGATCCTGCCCGCGTCCGCGCTTTACGAGAAATCTGGCACGGTCTCGAACACCAACCGCACGGTGCAGATGGTGCGCCCGGCGGTGGCGCCTCCTGGTGAGGCCAAGGAAGACTGGTGGATCGAGGTGGAGCTCGCCAAGCGCTGCGGCTTGCCATGGACCTACGAGCATCCCTCTGAGGTGTTCCACGAGATGACGCTGAACATGAAGTCGCTCTCCAACATCAGCTGGGCGCGACTTGAGGGCGAGGCGGTCACCTATCCGTCGCTTTCGCCCGAGGACCCCGGCCAAGCGGTGGTGTTCGGCGACGGCTTCCCCCGCCCGGAAGGCCGCGCGCGCTTTACGCCGGCTGCGGTTATCCCGCCCGATGACACGCCGGATGAGGAATATCCGATGATCCTGACGACGGGTCGTCAGCTGGAGCATTGGCACACCGGGTCGATGACGCGGCGTGCGACGGTTCTGGATGCGGTGGAGCCTGAGGCGAACTGCTCCCTCCACCCCTCGACGCTCCGCAAGATGGGGCTCGAGGCGGGCGATCATGTGCGGCTGACGACGAAGCGTGGCTCGATCGAGATCATGGCCCGGTCGGACCGCGCCGTTGCGCCGGACATGGTGTTCCTGCCCTTCGCCTTCGTCGAGGCCGCGGCGAACATCCTCACGAACCCTGCGATCGACCCTTTCGGCAAGATCCCGGAGTTCAAGTTCTCTGCCGTTCGCGTTGAGCCGGTGAAAGAACAGACAATCGCCGCCGAGTAAGCGCTGTGTCGGATGATCAATTCAACCGACGCTTTTGCTTTCTATCATCGACGTTCCGCGAGTCGTCGGTTTAGCACGAGTGCCTCAGCCGGGGGCCGCGCTTCGACCCGTCGATAGACGCTGCCGTCCGTTGCGCGGGTCAAAAGCTGTTCAGCAATCATGGTGCGCCTCAGCGTCGCCGGGTCTTCAAACGCGTGGGACGCGTTCAACGTCGCATTCACTTGCTTCTCGCTCATGTTTTGGGCGGCAGGCATGCGCGCCCATAGCGCCCAAAGCGCCAGCGTTTGGATCGATCGCTTTGACGGCCACTGGCGCAGCCGCCCTTTGGCGTCGAACTGCTGAAGGGCGCGCTCCACGAGGCGCGCGTCCACGGGCGGTGCTGTTTCCACACGTTCCAAGCGTCGCGTTGCGGCTTGGTTCGAACGCATATGCTGCACGTTCTCGAACCCGGCAGCACGGGCCAGCATGTTCATCAGTGTCAGATGCGAGGGCGCCTCATCGCCGAGCTGCCGTGCAAGGGCGCGGGAAAAGGTCGTCAAATCGGCCGCATGAAGCGGCAGGGGCGTGCGGGTCATCGCTGTCTCCTGCGGGTGCGGAGCCTTGGCCGTTGGTCGCTGTCTTGACGGCGGCGCACCCGTATTTGGAAGCGATGCCTTAAATGACTTGGCAGGTTTAGCTTCCCCGAAGGAACAGCGACGCCTCGGTGTCTGCCGACCGTGCTTTTCGTTTAGCGATGCATCGTTTTGCTGCCAAGACGAAGAAATTGAACGGGCGTTCATTAAAATCGGTTGACGTAACGGTCGCCTCCGTCATCTTATACTCAAGGCCCCTCTAAGCTGCGGGAAAACGTGGCACTGGGGCAGGGAGGAAAATTTGGCTCAATCCGCTGGCTCAGCCGCCTCGGCGGCGCAATACGTATCTGTTCCCGCGCTCCTCGCACGCAACGCGAAGTCCTTCGGCGCGCAGGCTGCTTATCGCGAGAAAGAGCTGGGCATCTGGCAAAGCTGGAGCTGGGCCGAAAGCGCCAAGGAAATCGAAGCGCTTGCGCTGGGCTTGCTGACGCTGGGCGTGGCGCCGGGCGACCATGTGGCCGTCATCGGGCGCAACCGCCCCTACCTTTATTGGTCCATCGTCGCCGCGCAATGCGTGGGCGCCGTGCCTGTGCCACTCTACCAAGACGCGGTGGGCGAAGAGGTGGCCTATGTCCTCGATCACTGCGCCGCGCGTTTCATCATCGCCGGCGATCAGGAGCAGGTGGACAAGATCCTCGACATCCAAGACCGGCTCGAAGGGCTCGAACATATCGTCTACCTCGACCGACGGGGGATGCGGAAATACGACCATTCCCGCCTGACTCCCTTCGACAAACTGCAGGAAGCGGGCCGTGTTTCGGGTCTTGAGGCGGAGCTTGCGGCGCGCACAGCAGCCCTCGATTACGATAGCACCTGCGTGATGCTCTATACCTCGGGCACCACCGGGCGCCCCAAGGGCGTGGTGCTGTCGAACCGCAACATCATCGAGACCTCGAAGAACTCCGCCGAATTCGACCGCCTGAAGGCTGGTGATGAGGTTTTGGCCTATCTGCCCATGGCATGGGTAGGCGATTTCATCTTCTCCATCGGGCAAGCGTACTGGACGGGCTTTTGCGTGAACTGCCCCGAGAGCGCCGAGACCGTGATGCACGACCTGCGCGAGATCGGGCCCACCTACTACTTCGCCCCGCCGCGCGTGTTCGAGACACAGCTCACCAGCGTCATGATCCGCATGGAGGACGCAGGCGCCGTCAAGCGCTGGATCTTCCAGAAGTTCATGGATCGCGCGAAGACCGTCGGCCCGAAGCTCCTCGACCGTAAGCCCGTGGGCCTGATGGACCGGCTAATGTACCGCTTGGGCGAATTCTTCGTCTACGGACCGCTGAAGAACACGCTGGGCCTCAGCCGCGTGCGCGTGGGCTACACCGCTGGCGAAGCCATCGGGCCCGAGATTTTCGATTTCTACCGCTCCCTCGGCATCAACCTAAAGCAGCTCTACGGTCAGACGGAGGCCTCCGTCTTCATCACCCAGCAAAAGGATGATGAGGTCCGCCCCGACACCGTGGGCACGCCCACGCCGGGTGTCGAAATCAAGATCGACGATAATGGGGAGGTCTTCTACCGCTCCCCCGGCGTCTTCGTGGAGTATTTCAAGAATGCGGAATCCACCGCTGGCACAAAAGATGACGAAGGTTGGGTCGCCACCGGTGACGCGGGCTTCCTAGAGAGCGACACCGGCCACCTGCGCATTATCGACCGCGCCAAAGACGTGGGTAAAATGGCCTCCGGCGCGCTCTTTGCGCCGAAGTATGTGGAGAACAAACTCAAGTTCTTCCCAAATATCCTCGAGGCTGTGGTGCTGGGCAACGGGCGCGACAGCTGCGTGGCCTTCATCAACATCGACCTCACCGCCGTCGGCAACTGGGCCGAGCGCAACAACATCGCCTACGGCGGCTACCAAGAGCTCTCCCAGCATCCGCAAGTCCGCGACACCATCCGCGAGCACGTCGAAGAGGTGAACAAGAGCGTGGCCGAGGACGAGATGCTCAACGGCTGCCAAATCCACCGCTTCCTCGTGCTCCACAAAGAGCTCGACGCCGACGATGGCGAACTGACCCGCACCCGCAAAGTGCGCCGCCGCATCATTGAGGAGAAATACGACGACCTCATCACCGCCCTCTACGACGGCTCCGAGACCGTGAGCACCGAGACCGAGGTGACCTATGAGGACGGCCGCAAAGGCTCCATCCAAGCCACGCTGACCCTCATGGACGCCGCCACTGTGCCCGTTCAGGTCAAGACGCTGGAGGCCGCAGAGTGAGGCTGACCCTGGTTGCTTTTGCTTTGGCGTTTAGTCCGGCTTTCGCGGCGGCCTCTGAGGCCTGGGGTGTTTTCAACGACGTTTGTGCTGAGCCGATGCTGGCTGGCGCACCGCCGGACAGCTCCGCCCTTACCGCCGTCAGCGCGGACGAGATTGGTACGCGGGCAGGGGGTGACCTCTTTCTTTCGCCCGATGGGGCATCGGTCATTCGCACCATGAAACAAGGCGATCTTACGGATTGCGTGGTCACCCAGCTTGACCGTGGGCCGATGGCTGCTCCCTTCCCGGAGATTTCCGCAAACATGCTCGACATGAATTTCGTCGCGCGTCCGGACTGCCTGACAGAGGGCAGCGGCGGTTGGACGATCGAGTACTTTACGAACAACGGCATGGTGGTCTGGGTGAACGTGAACCCCGAGGGGAGGGCCACGCAGCTGGCCTATAGAATATCCGAGAGCGGAGTGGATTGTCTGTAATGAAAGATATGACCGAGGGATACGTCACCGCTGACGGTCGCCAGATCGGCGGGGTGTTGATGGAGATGAAAGACATCACGCTGCGCTTTGGCGGTGTGACTGCGATCAAGGACATCTCCTTTGACATCCACGAAGGCGAGATCCGCGCGATCATCGGGCCGAACGGTGCCGGTAAGTCCTCAATGCTCAATGTTATCAGTGGCTTCTATACTCCGCAGGAAGGCCAAGTCTGGTACAAAGGTGCCCCACGCCCGGCGATGAAGCCCTATGAGGTGGCGCGCATGGGCGTGGCCCGCACGTTCCAGAACATCGCACTCTTTGAAGGGATGACGGTGCTCGACAACGTCATGACCGGGCGCCTCAACCACATGAAGGCGGGCATCCTTGCGCAAGCCGTCTGGTGGGGCAAAGCCCGCGACGAGGAGATCGAGAACCGCGAGCATGTGGAGCGCGTCATCGACTTCCTCGAGATCCAGTCGATCCGCAAAACGCCCGTGGGCCGTCTGCCCTACGGTCTCAAAAAGCGGGTGGAACTCGCCCGGGCTCTCGCAGCGGAGCCATCGCTCCTGCTGCTGGACGAGCCCATGGCAGGCATGAACGTCGAAGAGAAAGAGGACATGAGCCGCTTCATCCTCGACGTGAACGACGAATTCGGCACCACGATCGCGCTCATCGAGCACGATATGGGCGTGGTCATGGACCTCTCGGACCGGGTCGTCGTGATGGATTACGGCAAGAAGATCGGCGACGGCACGCCCGACGACGTGCGCAACGACCAGACAGTCATCGACGCCTATCTCGGCGTGCCGCAGGAGTGAGACCATGAAAGATATCTTCATCACCCCCTTCGTGGACATGTTCGCGGCCCCCGACTTCCTGTTGCAGGTGCTCTGGGAAGGCCTCGTGTCCGGCATTCTCTACGCGCTGATCGCGCTGGGCTTTGTTTTGATCTTCCGCTCAAGCCGGATCTTCAACTTTGCCCAAGGCATCATGGTTGTCTTCGCGGCGCTCACGCTCGTTGGGTTCCACGCCATGGGCGTGCCGGCCTGGATCTCGGTCGCGCTGACGCTGGGTGTCATGTTGGCGCTGGCGGTCTCGATCGAACGCATTGTTCTTAGGCCCCTCGTCGGCCAGCCAGACATCATCCTCTTCATGGCCACCATCGGCATCACGCTCTTCCTCATTGGCTTTGGCGAGATCATCTTTGGCGGTGAAAACAAGGTCATGATCACGGAAGAGCTCGGCATTCCCACCGACAGCTGGGTGCTTGAGCCCTGGGGCGGCCTCCTGATCCTTGAGCAAAAGGACGTCACAGCCGTGATCGCAGCGGCGATGCTCGTGGTCGGGCTTTTGGCCTTTCTCAACTACACGCGCATGGGCCGCGCGATCCGGGCGCTGGGCGATGATAGCCAAGCGGCGCTTTCGGTGGGCATCTCGCTTCAGACGATCTGGGTTCTGGTGTGGTTCATTGCGGGCATCATCGCGCTCGTGACAGGTATCGCCTGGGGCGCGCGTGCGGGCGTGTCCTTCGCGCTTGAAGTCATCGCCTATAAGGCGCTGCCGGTTCTGATGCTGGGCGGCCTTGAGTCGATCACCGGCGCCATCATCGGCGGGCTGATGATCGGCATGCTCGAGAAGCTCTTCGAGATCTACTGGGGTCAGCCGCTTCTGGGCGGCAACACCGAGACATGGTTTGCCTTTGTGCTGGCGCTCATTGTGCTGCTCTTCCGCCCGCAGGGCCTCTTTGGGGAGAAGATCATTGAGCGCGTGTGATCAGACCAAAGCCACCGGTCGGGAGGTTTCGTGATGCGGCAAGTTTGGATCGTGCTCCTGCTGCTCGGAGTTGTGGCCAACCTCGGTGTGGGTTGGCTGGCCTATAGCGACGGCAACATGGGCAGTGTTTCACTGTCGATCGGCCTCGCGGCCATGTGTGCAGGCGTGGCCTATCTCAGGATCAAACAGGGGGCGAAGAAGTAGATGCTCTATCGTACCGCAGGTCAGTTCAAGACATCCTACAAGGCCGATCAGGCCCTTTTCCCGATCCGGCAGGACGCCGTTCTTCTGGCGATCATCCTGACCTTTGCCTGGGTCATCTTCCCGATGACGGCCTCGGAATTCGCGTTCCAGACGCTGCTCATCCCGATCCTGATCTATTCGCTGGCGGCCATGGGACTCAACATTCTGACGGGCTATGCCGGTCAGCTGAGCCTTGGAACCGCGGCCTTCATGGGGGTGGGCGCTTATGCCTGCTACAAGCTCATTGAGGTGATGGACCCGATCCTTGCGATCCTTCTGAGCGGCATCTTCTCCGCCGGGATCGGGGTGATCTTTGGTATCCCATCGCTGCGGATCAAAGGCTTCTACCTGGCCATTGCGACGCTGGCGGCGCAGTTTTTCCTCGTCTGGCTCTTTGAGAAATGGGCCTGGCTCTACAACTACAACGCCTCGGGCGCGATCCAGGTGCCGAACCTGCAGACCTTCGGGGTCTATGTGACGGGGCCGCAGGCATCGTCGGTGACGCAGTACTACGTGATCCTTGGCATTGTGACGCTGATGACGGTGCTTTGTATCAACCTGACGCGCGGCACGCTGGGGCGGACGTGGAAAGCCACGCGCGACATGGATATCGCGGCCGAGCTTATTGGCATCAACCTCATGCGCTCGAAACTCACGGCCTTCGCGATCTCGTCCTACCTTGTGGGCGTGGCGGGCGCGCTTTTCGTCTTCATGTGGCGTGGCGCGGCGGAGCCTAACCTCTTCGACATCCCGCTATCCTTCGACATTCTCTTCATCGCGATCATCGGCGGTCTGGGCTCGATCCTCGGCAACTACCTCGGGGCGATCCTGATCGTAGGGCTGCCGGTTGTGCTCAATACCGTGCCCGAGGCCCTCGGACTTGAAATAAAATCCGCCACGGTGGAGCATTACAACATCATGATCGTGGGTGCGTTGATCGTCTTTTTCTTGATCATCGAGCCCCACGGCCTCGCGCGTCTTTGGGCGCTTATCCGCGAGAAACTCATCATCTGGCCATTCCCACACTAAAAATAAGGGAAGCCGCTAACCACAGTCTCAGGGAGGAGACATAAATGAAGCACTTTACCACACTGGCTGCTGCCGCCGTGATCGCCTGCTCGGGCGTCGCTGCTGCGGCTGAGAGCCTCTATGTGCCGAACCTCAGCTACCGGACCGGGCCTTTCGCCTCCACCGGCATTCCGCTGATGAACGGTCAGCGCGATTACATGGAAATGCTGAACGCCCGCGATGGCGGCATCGGCGGCGTCATGATCGACTTCGAGGAATGCGAGACCGGCTACTCCACCGAGAAAGGTGTTGAGTGCTACGAGAAGACCAAAGGCGAGGCCATCGTGACCCAGCCATGGTCCACCGGTATCACGCTGCAGGTTCTGCCGAAGACGAATGTGGACGAAATCCCGATCCTTGCCCCGGGCTACGGCTTCTCGCCGATGGCGGACGGTAAGACGTTCCAGTGGGCGTTCAACGCACCGTCCGGCTACTGGGATGGCGCGGACATGATCGTCCAGTACCTCGAGAGCCAGGGTTCGCTTGAAGGCAAGAAGATCGCCTTCCTGCACCTCGACCACCCCTACGGCAAAGAGCCGCTTCCGATCCTCGAAGCGCTGGCCGAGCAGAAGGGCTTCGAGCTCCTGCCGATCCCGGTGGGCCTGAAAGAGATGCAGAACCAGTCCGCACAGTGGCTGCAAATCCGCCGTGAGCGTCCCGACAATGTCGTGATGTGGGGCTGGGGTGCCATGAACGCGGGCGCGATCACCGAGGCCGTGAAGACGAAGTATCCAATGGAGAACTTCATCGGTGTCTGGTGGTCCGGTCAGGACGCAGACCTGCGTCTCGTCGGCGAAGACGGCGCGGGCTACAAGTCCATCTCCTGGTCCTTCCCGGACAACGACGCGCCGGTCATGGCAGCGATCCAGGAGCACGTTGTGGACGCGGGCAAGTCGCTGTCCAACGAAACCGAAATGGGCGGTGTGTTCTATCAGCGTGGCATCGTGATGAGCATGGTCCTCGCCGAAGGCATCCGCACGGCTCAGGAAGAGTACGGCACGCCGATGATCAACGCCTCCCAGCTGCGTTGGGGTCTTGAGAACCTCAACATCACCGAGGAGCGTCTGGCCGAGCTGGGGATGACGGGCATGGTTGCACCGTTCTCCACGTCTTGCGCGGATCACACCGGTCACTCCGGTGGCTGGATGCTGCAGTGGAACGGCACGAGCTTCGAGAAAGCGTCCGATCACATCTCGCCTGATGTGGCGTCCTATGCGGATCTCGCGGCCTCGAAAGCCTCCGAGTACGCTGAGGCGAACGCGCCTTGGGCCGTCAACGAAAGCTGCGATAGCGCAAGCTAATCGCGTCACTTCCCCGCCCGCGCGTGACGTGGGCGGGGATCATTCCCCTCCGGGGGAAGTACGAAGCGCGAAGAAGCGGGAAAGGCGCGAAAATGGTGACATTCTCAAGACGTCTTATGTTCCGCGCCGCTGCTTTGTTCCTTGTCGCTGGGTTGGCGGCTTGTTCGAGCACACCGATCACGGGGCCTGTATGCACCGGGCTTGATGATCCGTCTGTTCCTTTGATTTTGTCGACGCAGGGCACGGCTGAGGCGATGCAGGACGACATTGCCGCCGTGATGGCCGCGCCGCCTGTGGTGCAGGCCAATGCGACCCGTCGCGCGATCCGGTCCGGCAAGCACATCCTTGCGATTTCCGTGGGCGGCCAGAACGGCGCCTTTTCCAGCGGGTTTTTGACCGGTTGGTCAGAGCGTGGGACGCGGCCAACCTTTGATATCGTCACGGGCGCTTCTGCCGGTGCTTTGGTAGCGCCGGTTGCTTTTGTCGGCTCTGAGTTTGATGGCGCGCTGCGGCGCAACACGGGCATCGATGATGCCGATATCTTCCGCCGTCGGGGCACGCTGGCTGCGCTCTTTTCCTCGTCTTTCTTCGACACGCGCCCCTTTGAGCGCAATGTCGAGGCACTCTATTCGGATCCTGCTTTTTGGAACGCGCTGACGGAGCAGACGACGGAGAACAGGCTTTTGCTCGTGGGCGCGACGGACGTGGAATCGGGTCGCTTCCGGCGTTTTGATTTCGCGCGGCTGCTTTTGGCCGACAAACCCATCGCGGACAAAAAACGCTGTCTGGTGGAGGCGACCTTGGCGTCGGCGGCGATCCCGGGCCTTTTTCCGCCGCGCCGCATTGGAGACCGGCTCTATGTAGATGCGGGCGTGCGTCAGAGCATTTTCCTCGATGAAATCGTCGAAGAGCTCGACCGCAGCCGTTCGCGCGCGACAGTCTATCTGCTTATCAACGGGACACTGGATTTCTCCCCCTCCGAGGTGGACCCGCAGCTCTTCCCGCTCATTAGTCGCAATCATGAGATCCTGAGTGACGAGGGCATGAGGTCCTCCCTTATTCGGGTGCTTGATCGAGCGCGTTTTCGGGGGTGGTCGCTGCGCGCAGCTGCCATCAGCGAGATGCCTGACTGCGACGATGAAGATGGCACTGTTTTCTCGGCCTGTGTGACCGAGGCCCTTTTTGACCATGGGCGCGCGCTCGCCCTTTCAGATGATCCCTGGCTAACGGCGGCCCAGCTGCGCCGTGCCCTCGAAGAAGGACGTATCCAGCAATGAAGGACATGGTGACCGAAGAGACCCTCCTTGAGGTGAATAATATCGAGGTGATCTATAACCACGTGATCCTCGTCCTGAAGGGTGTCTCGCTGAGCGTGCCGAAGGGCGGCATCACTGCGCTTTTGGGCGGCAACGGTGCGGGCAAGACGACGACGCTGAAGGCCATCTCGAACCTTTTGCACAATGAGCGGGGCGAGGTGACGAAGGGCTCCGTCCTTTATCGCGGCGAGCGGGTGCAGTCGCTGAACCCGGCGGCGCTGGTGAAAAAGGGCGTGGTTCAGGTGATGGAGGGGCGGCACTGTTTCCAGCACCTCACCGTGGAAGAGAACTTGATGACGGGCGCCTATACGCGCCGCGATGGGGCCTCGAAAATCGCTCAAGACCTAGACCTCGTGTACACCTATTTCCCGCGCCTCAAGGAGCGTCGGAAATCTCAGGCGGGTTACACCTCAGGCGGGGAGCAACAGATGTGCGCCATTGGCCGCGCGCTGATGTCCCGGCCAGAGACGATCCTGCTGGACGAACCCTCCATGGGTCTCGCGCCGCAGCTTGTGGAAGAAATTTTCGGGATCGTGAAGGCGCTCAACGAAGAAGAGGGCGTGAGCTTCCTTTTGGCCGAGCAGAACACCAATGTGGCGCTCCGCTTTGCACATTACGGTTATATCCTCGAGAACGGGCGCGTGGTGATGGACGGCCCGGCGGCAGAGCTGCGTGAGAACCCGGATGTGAAGGAATTCTACCTCGGCGTCTCCGAGGAAGGCCGCAAGTCGTTCCGCGATGTTCGGTCATACCGCCGCCGAAAGCGCTGGCTCAGCTAGAATTCGCTTTCCCGAACGTTTCGGTCTTCTTAAGAACCGACAGATTAGTCTTCGACCGAAATGTGGGTAGTTCGTGTGATTTTAGAACGTCTTCTGGCGGCTATTGTGTTCGCCATCGTAGAACTTTGGATCATCGTCACCCATCCGGGCACCTATCTGCAATCGTGGCGTCGCGCGCGGGAGTATGGGCGACTGCCGTTCCATGCCTTTCCGCGCTCCATGGATGAAAAGCTGACATGGCGGAAAATCTTTGACCACGATCCAACGTTCACGCGCCTGTCGGACAAGCTGGCGCTGCGGGACTGGCTTCAAGAGACTGGCGTAGACGTCAAAATGGCGCCCGTCCTTTGGGCCGGCTTTTCGCCACGTGCGATGCCTGCCGAGTTCCAGAAGGGCGATGTCATCATCAAGGCGAACCACGATTCAGGCAGCACATGGGCGATGTGGGACAACCCGCCCGAACGCGATGTGCTCATCGCCGAGATGGAGCAAGCGCTGAGCGTGGATTTCAGCCGTCGCCATGGAGAATGGGGCTACAAGGGCGTAGCACCCCGCGTGTTCGCCGAAGCCCGGCTTGGCAAAGACGGCGTGCCGCTGCGCGATCTCAAGTTCTACACCTTTGGCCGCCGGATCGAGCGGATCCTGCACAGTGAGTTTCGCGAGGACGGGCGCTACGGTCAGGTCCTTGTGCCCGATGGCACTGGCGGCTTTTCCCGGCTGGGCCGGGTGCCTTGGGGGTTTGACCACGAAATGGATGTGCCGGTCGATGATGTCCTGCCGCGCGCGGTCGATTTTGCGCGCACCCTCGCCGAGCCCTTTGATCACATGCGGGTCGACTTCATCGAAGCCAATGGGGAGCTCTTTCTGGCCGAGATGACGGTCTACACCCTGGGCGGCTTTCTTCCCAACGGGGGCGAGGATCCGGAAAGCAATGTCAGCAAGGCATGGGACATCACGCGTTCCTGGGTCATCCGTACGCGCAGCGGGGGGCCACTCAAGCGCTTCTATTTGGGGCTTCTGAAGCGCGCTGTGGATCGGGCGGGTGTCTCAAAGAACTTGCCTCCGGCCTAGGGCTCTCACCCATGCTTCATCCCTTCCCAGCGCTGGTATTTCTGAGCGCTCAACAGCTAAGGTCCGCATCACAATGCGAGTAGTCCTCACGATAGCAGAACAGGTCTCTGCAACGCTCGTCTTCGCGGTGGTGGAGCTGTGGATCATCGTCTCCCACCCCAAGACGTATTTTCAGTCATGGACCCGTGCGCGCGCTCAAAGGCGCTTCCCTTTCCACGCCTTCCCCCGGTCGATCGATGAGAAGTTCACGTGGCGAAAGATCTTTGACCATGATCCCGCATTCACCCGCCTCTCAGATAAGTTGGTGCTTCGCGATTGGATCAAGGAAACGGGTGTCGGACTTGAGATGACGCCGGTCCTTTGGTCCGGTTTCTCACCACGCGCGATGCCGAAGGCGCTGCAGCGCGGCGATGTGATGATCAAAGCGAACCACGATTCCGGCAGCAACTGGCCCATGTGGAACAACCCGCCAGAGCCCGACGTGCTGCTGCGCGAAATGGAGCATGCACTTGCCAGCGATTTCAGCCGCCGCTGGGGCGAGTGGGGGTACAAACAGGTAGCGCCGCGCATCTTTGCGGAGGCTCGTATCGGGTCTGACGAAGATGTGGTGAGCGACCTGAAGCTCTACACCTTTGGGCGCAGGATCGAGCGGATCGTTCATATCGAGGATCGCGCGGATGGGCGTCATGGGCAGGTCTTTGTGCCTGACGAGACGGGGGAGTACCTGCGGCTGGAGCGGCCTCCATCCGTCTGTGACTTCGTGCTCGATGTTCCCATCGAAGGGTTCCTCGCAGACGCGGTTGATCTGGCACGCACGCTCGGCGAGCCGTTCGATCACATGCGGGTGGATTTCATGGAGGCGGGAGGGCAGCTCTACCTGTCCGAAATGACGATCTACAATCAAAGCGGCCATCTCCCGAATGGCGGCGAAGATCCAAACAGCCAAGTCAGCCGGGCGTGGGATATCAACCGATCTTGGGTCATCCGCACGCGGAGTGGGGGGGCGCTACAGCGACTTTATCTTGGCTTGTTGAAACGTGCCGTGGATCGGGCAGGGGCCACGAAGGGGCTGCCGCCAGCCTAAGAAGAAAGCTCCGCCAAACGCGCCAGCGCCTCGTCCCGCGTGTTGCGAATGTTGGGGCGCGTGCCGCGCGCTTCCATCCTCAGGCGGATATCGGTTTCTGTCTCCGCGCCAGGAGCGAAACGCACGACGCCCTTGGAATAGGTGCTTTCGCACGCCGTCTTGCGCTGGTCGTAGGCCACCCAAGCGCCCTGTTCGATCCGGAAGTGCGAGTAATCCATCAGGAACCACCACGTCTTTCCAGTGGCGCGGATCGCGTGTTCGAGCCAGTTGTAGATGTCATGCACATCGCGGCCATCGCGTCGTCGCGGGCGGCAAAGAGGTTGGGGTCGAAAAGGTCGGTCCCGCGCGTTTTCCTGATCTGCTTGCGGGTCAGGTCGCTGTCGTCCCAGCGCACCGTGGCCATGGAATGCGCAGCGTGGGTTTCCTTGCCGCGCCGCGTGAAGGCAAACCAGGCTTCGTCCCACACGCGGTAGCCACCCCCGGTGGCGAGGAAGAACCACAGGTTCTCGCCCGATTCAGCAATCCGCGTTTCCACACGGTCGTACCAGGCGTTGGCGTGATCGCTTTCCTCGAAGATCAGCCCGGAGAGATCGAGCTCAAGCACTTCGGCGGCTTCATGTAGCGTGATGCGGTCGTCGAGGGCGTCGGGTGAGAAGGGGTCCATGGGCGAGACCCTATCGCCATTGCCCCTGCGGCGCCATGCGGCCTAAGCTGAGCTCGGGAGGACGACCATGACTTATTACGACGAGCTCGAAACGCGGAGCGCGGACGAGCGCGCACGAGGCCTTGCTGAGTGTTTGCCAGCGCTGATTGCGGGCGCAAAAGCCTTGCCGGGATACGCTGGCATTGAGGCGGACGCAGACACGATCACGGATCGAGCGACCCTTGCCACCTTGCCCGTCCTTCGAAAATCAGACCTCGGCGCGGCGCAGAAAGCGCATCCTCCCTTTGGCGGCTATACTGCTGGCACGGCCTTCACGCATGTCTTCCAGTCGCCCGGCCCTCTCTATGAGCCCGGCCTCTTTGCCGATGATTGGTGGCGCTTCGCGCGGTTCCTTCATGCCACGGGCATCGGTGAGGGTGACGTGGTGCAGAACTGCTTCTCCTACCACCTCACGCCCGCTGGCATCATGTTCGAGAACGGGGCGCGCGCCGTCGGTGCGGCCACACTCCCTGCGGGCACTGGCCAGACGGAGCTGCAGGCTCAGGCCGCCGCTCATCTTGGATCGACGGCCTACGCGGGCACGCCCGATTATCTGAAGGTCATCCTTGAGAAGGCCGATGAGCTGGGCCTCGCGACCGAGTTCAAGAAAGCAGCGGTTTCGGGCGGGGCGCTCTTCCCCTCGCTGCGTGACTATTACCGCGACCGGGGCATCACTTGCCGCCAGTGCTATGCCACCGCCGACCTCGGCAACATCGCCTATGAGAGCGACGCGCTGGAGGGCCTGATCGTGGAAGAAGGCGTGATCGTTGAGATCGTGACGCCGGGCACCGGTGACCCTCTCCCTCCGGGCGAGGTGGGCGAAGTTCTCGTGACAACGCTGAACCCTGACTACCCTCTCATCCGGTTTGCCACAGGTGACATGAGCGCGGTGCTGCCGGGCGAAAGCCCATGTGGCCGTACAAACATGCGCATCAAGGGTTGGATGGGCCGCGCGGACCAGACAACCAAGATCAAAGGCATGTTCGTGCGCCCCGAACAGGTGGCCGCGCTCGTCGCCAAGCACCCCGAAGTGACCCGCGCGCGCGTCGTCGCCGGCCGCGATGGTGAGGCGGATACGATGACGGTTCGTGTCGAAGGAAATGCCGATGCGGCAGAGGCCTACGGCGCCACCGTGACCGATCTGCTCAAGCTGCGGGCCACGATTGAGGTAGTCAGTGAGGACGAACTTCCCCGTGACGGCGTGCTCATCGAAGATACACGCTCTTACGACGGCTGATATCGCATAACGCCGCCGGAACCCGCACATGGGACAAAGCTGCAAGGAGACCACAATGAAAAAGCTGCTCGCTGCCCTGACGCTGATGTTTGCAAGCCCTGCAATGGCCGCAGATGTCGCTGTGATGGTGTCCCCTTTCTCGGTGACGCAATCGGCCACCGCCCCGTTCTTTCAGGCCCGAACCGCCCTCGAACAAGCTGGTTTCGTCGTGGAGCGCACGGCCGAGACCGATCCAGCGCGTTTGGCGAACCGCTTCCAGGCGGCTTTCTCCGAGGTCGGGCGCGAAGATCGGGTGATCGTCTACATCCGCGGTGATATCGTGATCTCTGACGGACGCGCGTATCTGCTCAACGCGGACAGCCGGGCACGGCTCAACCCTTTCAACATCGGCCTTAATGCGCTCGATCTGACGCCAGTGCTTGATGCGCTCGAGCGTTTTGGCCCGCGTGCTCTGTTGCTTGTCAGCACGGACGAACCACCGCGCATGTTGCGCAACCGACGCCGAGCGGCGCTCTTTCCTGCCGTTGGCGCGCGCGACGTGTCCCACGTCGAGGGGCAAGGCACCAATCTGATGCTTGGGCTGGCGGCGCTGGCGAACGATCGCATCAGCGTTCGCGACGCTTTCCGCGGCTCCGAAGTGCGCGCGGCACCGTCTTCCAGCCAAGCTTTCTTGCCGCCTGCGCCCGGTGGCCCCGGGCCGCGCGAGGCCCGCGCTTGGGGTGAGGCCGAACGCATCGGCACCATCGCGGCCTACCTGGCCTACATGAGCGACTACCCCGACGGTTTCTACTTCTCCGAAGCCCTCGCACGGATCTCCGAGCTGCGGGAAGGCCCAAAGGCCGAACCCACGCCGGCAGAGCTTGAGGCCGCGCTCAATCTCAACCGCAACACGCGGACGCGGGTGCAGATCAATCTGCAGATTCTCGGCTTCAACCCGCGCGGCGTGGACGGCATTTTTGGCCCGGGCAGCCGCGCTGCCATTCGCGAGTGGCAGCTCAGCCGCGGCTTCCAGCCCACGGGCTTTTTGTCTGGCAATCAGGTGAACGCCTTGGAAAACCAAGCAGACGTTCGCCGCGCGGAGATTGCCAAGGAAGATGAAGCCTTCTGGCAGCAGTCCGGTGCGCTGGGCGGGGTTGCCAGCCTTCAGCGCTATCTGGATCGCTATCCCAACGGCATCTACGCGGATGAGGCGCGCCGACTGCTCGCAGCGATCGAGGAAGAACGCCTTGATGACGAGCGCCGCCTTGAACGCGTCGCTTGGCAACGCGCACGCCGCGCCAACACGGCAGCTGCCTACCGCGATTTCCTGCGCCGTTATCCTGATGGCTTCTTCGCCACTGAAGCGCGGGAGCGTCTCGCCGCCCTCACGGCACCGACGGAGCCTGCTGGTCCAACCGAACAGCAGATCGCCCAGGCGCGCGCGGAAGAGGCGCAAGTCCTCGAGAACCCGATCACTCGCCTTCTTGCAGAGCGCCAGCTCGCAGCGTTGGGGTTCAACCCGGGCTCGGTCGATGGCCGCTTCACAGAGGGCACGCGTCGCGCGCTCCGCGCCTTCCAGATCACCCGCAACATCCCAGCGACGAGCTATCTGGGGCGCCCGACGGCTGTGGCATTGCTCAACAGCGTAAATAATCGCTGACGGAGGGGTGGGCCGCACGCGGCCCGCCGACCTTCTCCCCGAAATAAGAAAAGCCGCCCAAGGGCGGCTTTTTCGTCGGTATCAGTGCTCTTTAGCCCTGGCGCGCTTTGAAACGGCGCTGGGTCTTGTTGATCACGTAGACACGGCCTTTGCGACGCACAACGCGGCAGTCGCGATGGCGGTTCTTCAAAGAACGCAGCGAGTTCTTGACCTTCATGGTCCTCTCCTCTCCATCGGGCCGCGGTGAAGCCCGTTTGTTTCATGGTGGACACGACTGGGATCGAACCAGTGACCCCTTCGATGTCAACGAAGTGCTCTACCGCTGAGCTACGCGTCCGTTAATGCAAGACGAGCGGCCAAATGACCGCCCATGTCAGGATGCGGCGTATAAATTGACGCGTCTGAGGGATCAAGGGCTTTTGGCACGCAAACGTCGTGCTATGTTCCCTCTTATTGAAGAGGATGCCCCGTGCCAAAGAGCGCCTACACGTTATTGAACCCAAAACAGCGGACGACGAGCGTTATTTTCGCCTCGCCGCACTCCGGGCGCGACTATCCTCTTTGGTTTCTTCAGAAATCTATCCTCGACGAGCGGGCGATTCGGTCCTCTGAGGATGCCTTTGTTGATCGCTTGTTCGAACGGGCACCCAGTTTTGGGGCGCCGCTTTTGCTTGCCGGCGCACCGCGGGCCTTTGTGGATCTGAACCGCGCCTCCGATGAGCTCGATCCGGCGTTGATCGCTGATCTTCGCAAGACGGCCCATAACCCGCGCGTCGCTTCCGGCCTTGGCGTTGTCCCGCGCGTCGTCTCGAACGGGCGCGCGATCTATCGCGGTAAGCTGACCCTTGAAGAGGCCCGGGCGCGGATCACTGACTACTGGGAGCCGTATCACGACAAGTTGCAGGAGCTCATGGACGCCTCCCGCGCGTCCTTCGGCCGGGCGATACTCGTGGATTGCCACTCCATGCCTCATGAAGCGATCGAGAATTCCCGCGGCGGCGCCCGGCGGGCTGATGTCGTTCTTGGCGACCGCTTTGGGGCGGCAGCGTCCTCCGATGTCGTGGACGCAATCGAGAGCGCCTTCTCCGCCGCCGGTCTGCGGGTGGCACGCAACGCACCTTTTGCAGGGGCCTATGTCGCGCAGCAATACGGGCGTCCGTCCCGCGGCCAGCATGTGGTGCAGGTAGAGATCGATCGCGGGCTCTATATGGACGAGGCCTCGGTTACGCCTTCGGCGGACTTTGCCTCCTTCCGAAAGCTGCTCACGCAGGTGATCGAGGATATTGCCGAAATCGGCCGCCCGCAGCAGCATCAGCTCGCGGCTGAGTAGCGCTCACCTCTGAGCGAGCCGCTCCAATAGGATGTCCGGCAGGCCTTCCTCATTGTCTCCGTCGGTGCGCTTCAACTCCGAAAAGCCACGTCGGGCGTAGAAAGCGCGGGCCTCTGCATTGGCCTGAAACGTCCAGAGCTTCGTGTCGCGGCCCCCAGCAGCGGCATCGAGGAGGCGTGAGCCGACGCCGGTGTTTCGCGCATGTTTGGCCACATATAGGGCGGTCATGAAGTCACCGTCGCGCAGAGCGAAGCCGTCTTGGCCAACCATCCATCCTTCTGCGTCGGCCAGTCGCCCTCGCCAAAAGGCCACCATGGACGCCCGGTTGTGCACCATGGGCATCCACGGCGTCTCCTCAATCCAGTTGCGCAGGACATCGACGCAGATTTCCGCATCCTCGGCGTCAGCACGCCTTATCATCTGAGCGCGCGACCTTTGAGGATCGCATCGGACCCGAACTTTTCCCTGATCTTGTCCGTGGCGAGCTCAGCTTTTGCGCGTTTTTCGCCGTCGGGGTCGAGGAGATCGCCCGCGATGCCAGACGGGGCGCGGTTGATATCGGAAATGCCGACACCGAGAAGACGGTAAGGGCTCTGATGATCCACAGCTTCAAAGAGATCACGAGCGGTGCGGAAAAGCTTGTCGGCGATGTTGGTTGGCTCGGCAAGGGTGACCCTTCGCGAGATCAGGCTGTGATCGGCGCGTTTGAGTTTCAGGATCACCACGCGCCCGGCCAGCCCCTTGGCCTTGGCGCGGTCCGAGACCTTCTCGGCCATGCGCCAGATGTGTCCCTGCAAGATATCTGGATCGGCGGTGTCTTCGCTGAAGGTAGTCTCGTTTGAGATGCTCTTCATCTTCGTGTCGCGGGCGACACGGCGGCTGTCTTGCCCGCGCGCCAGATGCCAAAGCCGCTCGCCCATGGACCCGAAGCGGGCGTGGAGGTCCGTCCTCTCCCACCTAAGAAGGTCGGCGAAGGTGCGGATCCCTGCTTTTTCGAGCGAGGCCTGCGCAGCGGCGCCCACGCCCCAGATCAGCCGGACAGGTTTGTTGTGGAGGAACTCTGCTGTTTCAGCCTCGCCGATCACCGAAAAACCGCGCGGTTTTTCGAGGTCGGAGGCGACTTTGGCGAGGAATTTGTTGTGGCTGAGCCCGATGGAGCCCGTGAGTCCAAGTTCGGTGCGCATGCGTTTGACGAGGCGTGCGAGCATCACGGCAGGCGGCGCGCCATGCAGTTTCGTGGTGCCGGAGAGGTCCATGAAGGCCTCATCAAGCGACAAGGGTTCGATAGAGGGCGTCATCTCCTCCATCATTTGGCGGATGGCCTGGCTGGCCTCGACATAGGCGTCAAAGCGGGGCCTGACGATGACCGCCTCGGGGCAGAGTTTGAGGGCCTGAAACATGGGCATCGCGCTTTTGACACCGCGGATGCGGGCGACGTAGCAGGCCGTTGACACCACGCCGCGTCGGCCCCCTCCAATGATCACGGGTTTTGAGGCGAGCTCCGGATTGTCGCGCTTTTCGACTGAGGCATAAAACGCATCGCAATCCATATGCGCGATGGAGAGATCGAAGAGTTCGGGGTGTGAGACAATGCGCGGCCGCCCGCAGGACGGACAACGGGTTCCGTCTTCGAATGTGGTAAGGCAATCTCGGCAGAGGGCGGGCATGGCTTGCAAGATACGCGCTTCGGGCGGCGAGCGGAATGCCTCCGGCGGAAGTACATGAGCACGAAGAAGGGCGGACGGCGCGTCGATGGCGGATCAGGAGTTCATAGGAGCCAAGGTGGCGCTCTTTGTGGGCGAGCGCCTTTTGGTGATCTTGCGTGATGATGACAGGCCCATTCCCTGGCCCGGGCATTGGGACTTTCCCGGCGGCGGCCGTGAAGCCGGTGAGACGCCGGAAGAGGTGGCGATCCGGGAGACGTATGAGGAGGTGGGGCTCACGCTTGTGGAGGCTGAATTACGCGGGAAGCGAGCCTATGAAACCTCAAGCGGGCATGTGACTTACTTCTTCGCTTGCCATTTGTCTGAGGAGGCCGCGGCGCAGGTAGTGTTTGGGGATGAAGGACAGCGCTGGGAGCTTTGGCCTCCAGAAGATTTTTTGAGCCATCCCAAGGCCGTGCCGCAGTTTCAGGTGCGGCTGCGGAATTACCTCGAGAGCCACTAATCATCACGATTTGTCATCTTTTATATGACTCGAATTGAATTGTGTTGTGTGCCGTCTGAGGGCATTTTTAGCGTGTAACTCCCACGTCGGGAGAGCGCAGCTTAGGGCTGCCGCCGAAGGAGCAACCGCCCCGGTAAACTCTCAGGCAAAAGGACCGACGCGGGGGCAGCACTCCGGAGAGTCGCCCAGCTGGACATTGGGCGCACCGACGGCGCAAGCGGGACCACAAGCCCCGTGAAAACGCTCAGGTTCAGAACGGAGGGGGCACGAAGAGGCGCTTTGGCGTCGTTAGGAGTGCCCCATGTCCGAAGTTGCCGTCATCGGAGCCGGGATCACCGGCATCACCACTGCTTTCCAGCTGCATCA
>JBCBFV010000002.1:0-40643 GCA_038527425.1 Pseudomonadota bacterium | reverse complement strand
GCAGGCGGTCTCCCAGCAGGAACTCGGCCGCTTTATCGAGCCGAATGTGGGGCGGGCCATCCCCCGGTGATATGCTTTGCACGGGCGGTTTGAAGCGCATGACTTCCACGTCCCCAAAGGGCCAAGCGTCGGCGCCTTCTCGGGCGGGGGCAAGAATGCGCTTTGGATCTTCGGGCAACTCGCCGGGGTAGAAGGCCGCGCGCTTGTCGAGTTCTGTCGTGCCCTGAACGGCCATCAGCGTGTCGCCTTCATGGTCGATCTCGGTCTCGGTCGTTGTGCGTAGTGAGGCGATGGAAAGCGCGGACGTCTCCGCCCCGGCAAATCGCGCGCGGTCGCGGGCCTCACGGGTCAGGGCTTCCATAATGGCCGACAGGCGCTTGTGTTGCGCGTGGTGCAGATGGTCGGCCTTTGTCGCAGCAAAGAGGATGCGATCGACGCGGCGCCCGAGGAAAAGCGAGCTGAGCCAAGCATTTCGGCCCGGGCGGAAGGCGCTGAGGATATCGGCCATCGTCTGCCGCATGGCCTCTACCGCTTGCGGGCCGTCATGAATGGCGCCGAGCACATCCACGAGCACCACCTGCCGGTCGAGCCGGGCGAAGTGATCTCGGAAAAACGGCTTCACGACCTTGGCCTTATAAGCCTCAAAACGACGCTCCATCTCTCGGCGCAGGGTCTTGCGACCGCGATCTCCGGGCGGCATCGGCGCGAATGTCAGGACCGGTGAGCCTTCGAGCTCTCCCGGAAGAAGGAAGCGTCCCGGTGTGCAATCTGCATAGCCGGCTTCCCGCGCGGTCTGCAGTCCTTCAGTGAAAGCGGCTGCGAGTTTTTGGGCGAGGGGTTCGGAGTATTCCGGCGTGGCTGGAAGCTCCGCGACCGCCGCTTTGAAGGCAGCGTGCTCGGGGCGCGTTTCTACCTTGCTGAGCACATCCGCCGACCATTCATCAAAGCTTTTGTCGAGCAGGGCTAGGTCGAGGAGCCACTCGCCCGGGTAGTCCACGATATCGATATGCACGGTCCGTGGGCCCGAGAATGAGCCCATGAAACCAGCCGGCTGCACACGAAGCGACAAGCGAAGCTCGCTCACGGCCCGCGTGCTTTGGGGCCATTTGGGCTCGGTCCCTGTCATGGCCCCCAAATGGGCCTCGTAGTCGAACCGGGGGATCGTGTCGTCTGGCTGCGGTTGAAGGTAGGCGTGAGTGATGCGTCCCGATGAGGCCGCCAAAAACTGGTGCATCCGACCACGATCGAGGAGATTGGCAATCAGGGAAGTGATAAAAACCGTTTTGCCAGCGCGGCTTAGCCCTGTCACGCCGAGCCGGATCGTATGATCGCTAAACAAGCCTGTAATACCGTCCGTTACTGTTCCGACCGAGCGGGAAACCCCATCGGATATCGTATCTATGACCACTCACGCCCCCTATGTCGCCGGGCCAAGATAAGGTCAGGGGCGGTCGATGCCTATAGGCCTCAGGCAAATTCCCCTCCGTTGCCATCGCCGCGCAGGGGGGCTAGCAGGCGCACATGCCGCGATACGCCCTCAGGATCGAATACAATGGCGCGCCGTTTGCCGGGTGGCAGCGACAGGCCGATCAGCCGTCTGTTCAAGGCGCGTTGGAGGCTGCGCTGGCCAAGCTCGAACCTGACGTGCCGTCGGTCGCTGCCGCCGGTCGCACGGATGCGGGTGTGCATGGCTGGGGGCAGGTGGCTCAGGCCGATCTGCAGAAGGACTGGGACCCGTTTCGTCTATCGGAAGCTCTCAACTACCATTTGAAGCCTGCGCCTGTGGCGGTCAGCGCCTGTGCGCTGGCGCCGACAGAGGATTGGCACGCGCGGTTCTCAGCGGTGGAACGCGAATACCTCTTTCGCCTCGTCACGCGGCGCGCGCCGGTGACGATGGATGCAGGGCTTGTCTGGCACGTCGCACGCGATCTGGAGCTTGGGCCAATGCAAGAGGCCGCTGCCCATCTGATCGGGAAGCATGACTTCACGACCTTCCGGTCCTCGATCTGCCAGGCGGCCTCACCCCTAAAGACCGTCGACGAGATCACCATCACCGAGCACGACTATCCGGGCGGCAGCGAGTTCCGCTTCAAAGTCCGTGCGCGCAGCTTTCTGCACAATCAGGTCCGCAGCTTCGTAGGAACTCTGGAGAGGGTGGGCGCAGGCTCTTGGGCGCCTCAACGGGTGAAGGACGCGCTTGAAGCGCGTGATCGCAGCCAATGTGGGCCTGTTTGCCCGCCAGAGGGGCTTGCCTTGGCGCGCGTGACGTATCCGGTGGACCCGTTTCAGTCCTGATCCGCTCCCTGGCCTGCACCGCTGCGCGACGTCGCTGAGGCGGGCACATAGGTTCGCGCGGCGTAGGCCTCCAAGCTTTCGATCTGATCTGCCCGCGGCGGTTTTGCCGTAACGAGTGGGGCGGCTTGGCCCTTGCGAAAGTGCCAATGCGCGCCGTCTTGCTGGGCGGCGACATCGAAACCTTGAAGGAAGCAGGCGATGAGCGCGGGTTCGTCCAGGCTGCAGAGCGTCACCTGTTCCGCCCCGGCTTCCAGCGCTTCGGGTACGTGGCCGAGTGCCTGAATGGCCCTGGCGTTTTTTATGGTTATCTGGGTGCCGTCCATCTGCAGGTCGATGGCGCTCCACGGGGCGGCCAGACTGCGCAGGGCCGCGTCGAATGCAGCCTCATCTCCGTAGCGGCCCACAGCGCGGCCAAGATCCTCGGCATGAGCCAGCGGCAAGCCTGCCCCGCGACCAGCTTTGAAAAGGAGGGCTGTTAGCTCGGCCCGGGAAAAGCTCAGAGGCTCGGAAGCCATGGCACGTCACGTCCGATTTCGTCGCGCAATGGCAACCCTTGAGCGAGCGTCACGCGCGTCCAAAGCGTTGATTTTGGATCGAAACGCGTGGCGCCAAAGAACGAAAGCTTGGCCCGCAGCAGGTGGATGGGCGCGGCCTCTTCCCCGATCAGATTGGCGCGGATCTCACCGTAATCATTGCCTGCCAGATGCTGGACGCGTCGCGCGATGGCGCGGTGTTCCGGGGCGCGAGCGAGGAAGGTGAAGCAGGGTTCATCGGTCGCCGGCAACGCGGCGTGAAGGGCCTGCATCGCACGCGCGGTGTCCAAAGGGCTTTCGCGGTCTGCGCCCGGTTCTTCGTGGCGCGCGCCCAAGCGCGGTTCCAGCTTTTCTTCCGAGACGTACCAGAACTGAGCCGTGGCTGATTTCTTGTCGAAGTCGGCTGACAGCGCCCAAGCGCATTTCTCTTCGATCAACGCTTTGAGTGCGCCGCAGGTCATCGCCCCATCGAGCGCGAGGTCGAGCTGCGTGGCCATGCCCTCGGTCGAAAGCGCGACTTGGTGATCAAACGGTTCGAGGATCCATGCCGCGGCGAGCTCTTCGAGTGCAGGACTGCCCGATTGCGCACCGGCAAAGACGGCCCTGAGGCCGCCTGGGACGCAGAGGGCTTCCTTGGATGCGGTGGCGAAGAAAGCCGACCATTCGGCACGCAGCTCCCGGATTTCAGCCATGGCATCTTCGTCGGCGACCTCCCAGCTTTCCAGATAAGCTGAGGCTTCGGCCCCGCGGTGAAGCAGTGTCTCTGCTTCAGTGGCGGAGACCGCGTCTTTCGACAAGACGGCGCTCAGGGCCTTTTCGCGCGCGTGAAACCACGCGTGAAGAAGTTGAGGGTGCGAGACCAAGAACGGCGCCATCCCGAGGCCCGTGGCATTGCCCACCCCAAGGAAGCGTTTGATATCACGATTAATTTCAGCGCCGCCCAAGTGTTCGGCCAGATCATGCGTAAAGCCCCGGATCAGCCAGACGGTGAGCATCTCGGCCGCAAACGGGCCCGACAGCCCCGGCCTTTGATCGTAGGCCGTGCGGTCCGCGAGCCCGAATTTGCCGTTGCCGTAGACGGCCGTCGTCCGCATCAGGTAACCACAATCTGCGATCTGAGCTTTCTCGGGTTGGCGCCCGTTCCGCAAGGCATCGACCACATGGGTGAAAAGGCGCACAGACTTGTTCGCGCGGCTGAGCACAAGCTCTTTCGGGGACAGTCGGCCTGCTTCTTGATGGGGCACATTCTGTTTCAAACGGGCAATATCAGAAGCCTCAGGCACTCCATCAAAGAGGACGAAGGCGGCGTCCCAAGCGGTTGCGATCACCCGGTCCGAGCGATCTTCATCGGCCAGATGCTGGCTAAACGCGATGAGAGAATAGGTGTAGCCGCCGAGTTCCACCGCATAGACTGCGTGCCCATGCCCCTCGGCGCTCATGTCCCACACCGAGCGCGTCACCGTTGCCTCAAGGCGCGCCAGATCGCGCATCAGCTGACGCAAGAACGACAGCCGCGACGGCTGCATCACGCCCATGTGGCTCAGGGAAAGAACCTTCTCGGGTTTGCGTAGAGGTACGTTCATGTGGCGGGTCCAAAACTGTCGGCCATGAACCGGTACCAGTTTTCACCAAGAATTGCGTCGGTCTCCGAGGCGTCAAAACCGCGCTCCCTCAGGGCGGCGGCGATGCCGTGGAAATCGGTGTTGGACTTGTACCATGACGGTTGAGCGCCGAAGGCGGCTGGCGCGCGCTCCTTTTTCCAACGGCCATCGCGCATCCAGGCGAGGGCGTCGTCCGGCTGGTCCTGGCACAGGTCGGACCCGATCCCGATGCCGCTTGTGCCGTGGGCATCCGCCACACGTGCGACCATGGCCGTAAAGTCCTCAAGCGTGCAGTCAGCGCCGTTGGCAAGGTGAAGCGGGTAGAGCGAGAAGCCGAGCATGCCACCGGCCTCAAACAGCGCTTCCAACGTAGCGGGTGCCACGTTGCGCGGCACATCATGCCAATCTGCGGGGTTTGCGTGGGTGATCACGATCGGACGGGTCGAGGCCTCGATCGCCTCACGGCGCGACCGATCTCCGGAGTGGCTCATATCGATCACAAGGCCCACACGGTTCATCTCGCGCACCGCCTCGCGCCCCATGTTGGTTAGGCCCGTGTCCTCGGCTTCATAGCAACCAGCGCAAAGGAGCGATTGGTTATTGTAGCTCAATTGCATGAAGCGCAGCCCAAGCTGATGAACGATCTCGATGAGCCCGAGATCGTCCTCGATAGGCGCAGGGTTCTGGGCCCCAAAGAGGATCGCCGTGCGATCGGTCGCGATGGCCGTCGCGATGTCTGCGGCGGTTGTTGCGCGCAAGATGAGGTCTGAATGCGCCTCGAAGAGACGGTTCCACTCGGCCAGCGCCGCGACCGTGTCGCGAAAGCCCTCGTGGTAGGACACCGTGATGTGGACGGCATCCACGCCGCCCGCCCGCATTTCCAGGAAAATGCGTTCCGAGGGGTAGATGAATTGCAGCGCGTCGATACGGGGTGGTCTCATGGCGCGGAGTTTGCCCACAGCACCGGTATGCGCAAGCTATTTCGCGAAGATGTCCCTGAGCGAGGACGCCAAAGCGCGACCGTGCCGCGCGGCGGGCGCGGTGCGGTCCAGTGAGGCCCAAAGACCGGTGCCCGATGGAAAGCTGTCGCGCGATACAGGCTTCAGGTCGGGCGACAGGCCCGCATTCAAGAGCATGGTGCTCGCGATGCCGAGCGCTTGACCGGCGCGCACTGCTCGATCCGCCTCCTGGCGGTTTGCGCGCATCAAGCGAGATGGCCGCTTGTCGCCAAGGATAAGGCGCCAGGCATCGTGCTCCTTTTGGGTGACAGCGACGAGTGGCAGACGCGCAAGTTCGCCGGCGGTCAGCTGCGCGCCGAAGGGCGCTTCCTCACCGCTTACAGCCGCCCAGCGGTCGGAGAAGAGCTGTAGATGCTCCCGATCCTCCCCCACCGGATCATCCGAGAGCGTTAGAGAGGCTTGCGACCAGCTGGGCACGATGCTGACAGTGCCGCCAAGCGCGCGGATGAGCGGGGCAATCATTGCGCCGGTCGGGCCAGAGGGCAAAGCCACTGTCAGGCAGGGCGCACAGCCGATTTGAGGTTGGGGCCTTCTACGCTTTCGGATCATGGTTTTTCAGCCTCATTGCAATCTGCCCGGACATCTCCCCCACTTTGGGCGAGGGCGTCTAAAATTTGGTAAATTCGGGCAGTTGTTTTAAGCAAAGGCATGGATGCCAAGCGTCTCACATTGACCGGGCCCTGGATGGGTCGCTTCAACTACGTCAGCGTCGCCATGAAGCCCGTGGCTTTCAACGCCACGCTGCTCGATGAAGACGGAAATATCTCGGGCGAAACGATCGAACCCAACACATTTTCTGATCAGAATCTGGATGCGTTGATCGCTGGGATCATTGGCGTGCGCGAGGAGACGTGGCTCAGGTTCACCAAGTCTTACTCAGATTTCGACGGCCCCAAGATCGACTACGAGGGGCGCGTTAACTCCACGTTCACACGCGTCGACGGGACGTGGAGCTTTCCAACGATGCCGTGGCAGCACGGCACCTTTGTTTTGATCAGAGATGCCGTGGCCGTGGACGCGGAGCGAAGACGCACCCGCGTCGCCTCAGAGGGCCTTAAACGATTTTGATGCCTGCGCTGGCGGCATCTTTCAGGAACGCATCGAGGCCTTTGTCGGTCAGCGGGTGAGCGACGAGCTTTTTGATGACCTCTGGCGGCGCGGTGATGACGTCCGCCCCGATCAGCGCGCTTTCCTGCACGTGGTTGACCGAACGGATCGAGGCCGCGAGGATTTCTGTCTCGTAGCCGAAGTTGTCATAGATCGTGCGAATGTCCTGGATCAGCTCCATCCCGTCGAGCGAGATATCATCGAGACGCCCGATGAAGGGGGAGATGAAGCTCGCGCCCGCCTTGGCCGCCAGAAGCGCCTGGTTGGCGGAGAAGCACAGAGTCACGTTCACCATCTTGCCTTCGTTGGTGAGCACGTTGCACGCCTTCAGGCCGTCCCAGGTGAGTGGCAGTTTGACGGCGATGTTGGAAGCGATCTCGGCCAGACGGCGGCCTTCCGTGATCATAGCGTCGGCCTCGGTGGCGACGACTTCGGCGCTCACAGGGCCTTCCACAAGGTCGCAGATCTCTTTGGTGACTTCGAGAATATCGCGGCCGGATTTCTTGATGAGCGACGGGTTGGTGGTGACGCCGTCTACAAAGCCCAGCTCATGTAGCTCACGGATCGCGTCGATCTCTGCGGTGTCTACGAAGAATTTCATGTCAGGCCTCTCGGTCAGGGTTGGGTTCAAGTCGGGCTCGGTGTACCTCAGGGAAGCCATGGCTGAAACCCCCGCTACCCAGATTTTGGTACCGCTAACATGACTCTGTTTGAGAGCCATGAGGGCGGCTATTTCTCGGAAGGGGAGCTTGTGGCGGTTTTGACCACCCAGCCGCTTGGCCGCCCCCTTGATTATAAGGCACCCGAGGGTGGCTGTTGGAACGGTGCATTTGTTGAGGTGCCGCTCGGTCCTCGTAAAGTGCTCGGCGTGGTCTGGGGGGCAGGGGCCGGGGATTTCGATTACAACCGCGTGCGAAGTGTTTCGCGCGTGATCGATGCCACGCCCATGAGTGGCGAGATGCGGAACTTCATTGAACGCGCCGCCGAGTATACGCTCACGCCTTTGCCAGCGATGCTCAGGCTTGCCATGCGGGCGCCCGGCCTCGGCGATCCGCCGTCCATGCGCCATGTCTACCGCCTCGGCACGGGCGAGCCCGACCGTAAGACCCCCGCCCGCGAGCGTGTTCTGCGGGTCCTCACCGAATACGGGGGGCTGGCGTTCACGCTCAAGGAGCTCGCCGACAATGCTGATGTTTCATCTTCTGTGGTCAAAGGGCTGGTGAAGCAGGGGGTCGTGCTCGAACAGGCATCGCCCCGCGATCTTCCGTTCCCCGCGCTCGACCCAGATTTGCCGGGGAAGGAGCTATCTGAGGATCAGGCCAATGCCGTCGCGAGCCTTTCAAAGGGTCTCAACGGCGAGACTTATGCGACCACGCTGCTTAAGGGCGTGACGGGCTCCGGCAAGACGGAGGTTTATCTGGAGGCAGTGGCCGCCTGTTTGCGGCAGGGTCGGCAGGCCCTCGTGTTGTTGCCCGAAATCGCGTTGACGGCGGAGTTCCTGAAGCGGGTCGAGGAACGCTTTGGCGCGCGGCCTGCGGAATGGCATTCCGGGATCACCATGACCGAGCGACGCCGGACCTGGCGGATGGTGGCTGAGAACGGTGCTCAGTTGGTAGTTGGTGCACGCTCAGCGCTTTTTTTGCCCTACCGACAGCTTGGCCTGATCGTGGTCGATGAGGAGCATGACACCTCCTATAAGCAAGAAGACGGTGTGCTCTATAACGCGAGAGATATGGCGGTGCTTCGGGCGTCGCTCGCGGGCGCTCAGGTCATTCTCGCCTCGGCGACCCCGTCTTTGGAAAGCTGGGCCAATGCTGAAACCGGCAAGTACGAGCGTCTCGAGCTGAAGTCCCGCTACGGCGTGGCGCAGCTGCCCGAAATGGGCGCCATCGACATGCGTACTCAAAAGCTTGAGACGGGGCGCTGGATCTCGCCCTCGCTTAAGCGCGCCGTGGATGCGAGGTTGGCTGCTGGCGAGCAATCACTTCTCTTCATCAACCGCCGGGGCTATGCGCCGGTGACGTTGTGCAGGGCTTGCGGGCATCAGATCGGCTGTGATCATTGTGACGCGCGCATGGTGGAGCATCGCTTCCTCAAGCGTCTCATGTGCCACCAATGCGGTGAGACGAAGCCCATGCCAGACAAGTGCCCGTCTTGTGGCGTCGAGGGCCGCCTCGCAGCCGTCGGGCCAGGTGTTGAGCGCTTGGCAGAGGAAGCCCGCGCCACTTTCCCCGATGCTCGGATCGCCCTGATTTCGTCGGACAATTTCGGGTCTGCGCGTGCGCTGAAGGAACAGATCGAAGAGATTGCCGCAGGCGGCGCCGATATCGTGATTGGCACGCAATTGGTGGCGAAAGGCCACAACTTTCCTCTGCTGACCCTGGTGGGCGTGATCGATGCGGACCTTGGTTTGCAGGGTTCTGATCTGCGCGCTGCTGAGAGGACTTTTCAACTGATGCGGCAGGTCGCCGGTCGCGCAGGTCGTATGGAAAAGCCGGGCGCTGCCTTGTTGCAGACCCATCAGCCGGAACACCCTGTCATTCGCGCGATCCTTGGTGGGGATGAAGAGGCGTTCTGGGCCGCCGAAGCGGCCGGGCGCATGGCGGCAGGTGTTCCGCCTTACGGGCGGATGGCCGGCATTGTGCTGAGCTCGCCCAATGTCCAAGAGGTCTTTGATCTAGGGGCCGATATGGCCCGCAACGCCGGGCCGCTCCATGCGATCGGGGCAGAGCTTTTCGGTCCTGCGCCCGCGCCCATCGCACGTATTCGAGGGCGGCACCGTGTCCGGCTGCTGGTGAAAGCGCAAAAGACGGCGCCGATCCAACGGGCACTAGCCGAATGGGTTGCGCAATTCAGGCTCCCGTCTCAGATGCGGCTCGTCATCGACATCGATCCGCAATCCTTTCTTTGAGACGTCAAACCGCCGGGGGCAGGGCATCATCAAAAAGCTGCACCTCGCCCACGGGCTGCAGCTCCAGCGCGTCCGGCAAGGCCCCGCGCGAGCCGATCTCGAACCGTGCAAGCGCCTGCGACAGACGTGTATCGAGCTCTGCCAGCGAGGCCATGAGGCTGCTGTTTTCCTGAGCAAGCGCCGCGTTTGACTGGGCGGTGTATTCCACGCGCCCAATGCTGTCGTTGAGAATCTTCACGCCCGCAGTTTGCTTTTCTCCTGCGCTGTAGACGCTGCCGATCATCGCTTCGATGTCTTCCATGCGTTCCCGCATCTCGCTGATGAGGGCGCCTGTTTGGCGCACGTGCTCTGCGCCTGTTTTCACGCCGCTGACGGCATCTGCGATGAGGGAAGCGATTTGTTGGCTCGCGTCGGCGCATCGCCCGGCCAAGGCGCGAACTTCGGAGGCCACAACCCCAAAGCCCTTGCCTGCATCACCAGCTCTTGCGGCTTCCACCGAGGCGTTCAGAGCCAAAAGGTTGGTCTGGAATGCGATTTCGTCGATTGTTGCTGTGATTTTGACCATCTCTGACGACGCCGCTTCAATAGCAACGATCGAGTCGACAGCCCTGTGCGACATCTCTTGGCTAGAGGCGGTCTGGCGCACGACGGCCTCCACCATCTCCCGGCACGTGACGAGCTGGTGGGCATTGGCATCGACGCTTTGCCCAAGCTCTTTAGTGACCGCGGCGCTCTCATAGACGGCTTGCGCCTGATCCTCGGAGCGCTCGGCCAAGTCGGTCGTGCCTGCGCGCAGTTCTGCGGCGGCTGCGCCCACGGAGTGCACACCCTCTCTCACATCAAGAAAGGCAGTTTCGAGCTGTTCGAGCGACGCGTTCGTCGCCTTCGAGATATCGTCAAAGGTGCCCTGGTATTCGCCATCGAGGCGCGCGCGAAGATCCCCTGACTGAAGGGCCGCCATGATCCCCCGAAGATTGGTCAGTGCCGTGCCTGTCCGCTCCGCGATCTGGTTGATGCCTTCGGCAATCTCAAGCCAGATGCCCGAAAGGCCAGCCAGCGACATGCGTTGCGAGAAGTCGCCTTGCGAGCAGGCCCCGACCACATGGTTGATCTCACCGACCGCTTGGGCCTGTAGTTCTGCCTCTTCTGTGCGTCGTTTTATTTCTTGTTGATCGCGGGCGCGCTGTGCCTTTACCGCTGCATCGGCGACGGTCAAAATCTCGTTGATGCCATTGCCGAGCACCATGGATGCGTCTTGCAGGCCCTCCAGTCTGAGGCGGTGTGTGAAGTCGCCCTCCGAGACAGCCTCGGCCACTCGGCGGATACCGGTGGCGGCGCTTTCCTCTAGCTCAGCCTCGATCTTTGCTTGCGTGCGTCGCCCAACTTCCGCCTGCCGGTAGTCCTCCAGTGCAGAGGTCACAGCCTGAAGATCGGACTGAGGCGCAGGATCAATAGGCACATCGATGTTGCCTGCGGCCAGGCTTTTTACCTGCTCGACGGTGTGTTTGAGGCTCTCAGTAGACAGACGTACCAGCATAAAGGAGAGCCCCGCCAGGAGCGCGGTCACAATCCCCATTTGAATCAGTGCAACGCGAATATCGCGCAGAACCTCTTGGCGCGCCGACACCATTTTGACCGCGATTTCGACAGCACCTTGGTCCTCCGTGCCCTTAAGATCGTCGATGAACGTGGTGGAGGCAGCGAACCACTGCTCTGGTTCGACTCTCGTAATGATGCGGGGATCGAAGCTGCGAACAATGCCGCGCATTTCTTCGATGGTCTTGGCCGCCGGGGCCTCTAGCGTGGCCTCGACCCGGCGCGACATCTCGGGGCTCGCGAGGGACAGATAAGTATCCAGCAACGCGTCTTGTTCGCTGATGAGCGATTCAAACCGAGTGTAAAGTTCGCGTGGGAAGGGGCTCGACGCCGCCTTCGATCGCGCAAAGCCGGCGGATCCGATGGCTCTCTCAAGGCCGGCTTTGTCTTTCGCCGTCATGAGAATAGCGTGCCGCTGAACTGCGCGCACTGCGTTGGAATGGGAAATATCCTTGCTGATCTCAGGCAAGAGCGAGATCGCAAGCATGTTTGTTTCCGTAAAGTCGGCAATGACTTCGTTCCGCGTAAGGGCGAGCCCATCAACCGCTTCACGGACCTCTGGCAGCCGGTCGAAACGTTCCTGTAGTGCAATCAGATCAGCATCTAGGTCCGTGCGAAGCGTGTCGTCCAGAGACAGCTCACCGATCGCTTTCCGGAGCTCGTCAATGCGGGCATCGGAATTCTCCCGCAGCTCTTTGAGACTGCCGGCAAAGCTTTCTCCCCGACTTGCCACAAAGCCTGTGCTGGCGCCCCGTTCACGCTGCAGGGCATGGGTAAGGCCGCCGATTTGCTGGGTGAGATTGGTGAGCTGGGTGTCGCGCCGCAGATCCGAGAGCATGGTAAGGTCACCCCCGATCCTTGCACCCGAATAGGCAAGGACCGCCAAGATGCCCCAGACGGAAAGCATGATCATGGCTTGTGCGGTGGATAGGCTCCGCAAGCGCTTTAACATAGGTTTAATTCCCAGATCGCTCCGGGGACACTAACAGTGCGGTCTTAACCGCCGGTTACTGCGCGGCGATCTCGCGGGGGAGCGCAAGCGCGACTATGTCGAACATGATCCGGTTCAGCTCGAAGTCTTTGGGTGTGTAGACCTTCGATACGCCCATGGCGCGCAAGCGATCTGCATCGTCATCAGGGATGATGCCGCCGACGACCACGGGGATCGAAATGGCTTCGCTGTGGAAGCGGCGCATCAAGTCTTCGACGATCGGGATGTGGGAGCCTGACAGGATGGAAAGACCAATGACATGGGGGTTTTCAGTCTTGGCGGCCTCAACGATTTCGGCGGGCGTCAGTCGGATACCTTCATAGGCGATGTCCATGCCGCAGTCGCGGGCGCGCGCCGCGATTTGTTCGGCGCCGTTCGAATGCCCGTCGAGGCCGGGCTTGCCCATCATGAACTTGAGCTTGCGGCCGAGCTGTTGGGAGGTCGCGGCGACGGCGTCGCGGATCTCATCAAGGCCCTCAGTACGGTTTGATGGGTTGGACGAGACGCCCGTGGGACCGCGGTACTGCCCGAAGGCTTGCCGCACGACGTCACCCCATTCGCCGGTGGTGACGCCCGCTTTGGCGGCCTCGATGGAGGCAGGCATGATGTTCGTGCCGTCTTTGGCCGCCGCCCGCAGATTGGAAAGCGCTGCTTTGACAGCCGCCGCATCACGCGCGCCTTTCCAGGCGTTGAGGCGCTCGATCTGGTCGGCTTCCACAGCGGGGTCGACGACCATGATTGCGTCGTTACCAGCGGTAAGTGGGGAGGGCTCCCCATTTTGATATTTGTTGACGCCGACGACGGTGGTGTCGCCCCCTTCGATGCCTTGGATCCGGTCAGAGTTCGCCTCCACAAGGCGGGACTTCATGTACTCAATCGCGTTTACGGCGCCGCCCATGGCGTCGATCTGTGCGAGCTCGGCGCGGGCGCCTTCCTTGAGCTGCGCAACCTTGGCGTCGACGGCGGGATTGCCATCGAAAAGATCGGGGTATTCGAGAAGATCGGTCTCAAGCGCCAGGATCTGTTGCATGCGAAGCGACCATTGCTGGTCCCAAGGGCGGGGCAGGCCGAGGGCCTCGTTCCATGCGGGTAGCTGCACGGCACGCGCGCGCGCTTTCTTTGAAAGCGTGACGGCCAGCATCTCGATCAGGATGCGGTAGACGTTGTTTTCGGGCTGCTGCTCGGTGAGGCCGAGCGAGTTCACTTGGACGCCATAGCGGAAGCGGCGGAACTTCGGGTCTTCGACGCCGTAGCGGTCGCGGCAGATCTCGTCCCAGAGGTCGACGAAGGCGCGCATTTTGCACATCTCGGTGACGAAGCGGATGCCGGCATTCACGAAGAAGGAGATGCGGCCCACCATGGCTGGGAAATGCTCGTCGGGAACTTTGTCCTTGAGGTCATCCAGCACGGCTGTGGCAGTGGCGAGCGCGAAGGCGAGCTCCTGCTCCGGCGTCGCGCCGGCCTCCTGAAGGTGGTAGGAGCACACGTTCATCGGGTTCCACTTGGGCAGATGCTCGCGCGTATAGGCGGCCACATCCGTGATCATGCGCATGGAAGGCTTGGGCGGGCAGACGTAGGTGCCGCGTGAGAGATACTCTTTGACGATGTCGTTCTGCACGGTGCCTTGCAGCTTGGAGACGTCAGCGCCCTGTTCCTCGGCCACCGCGATATAGAGCGCGAGCAGCCACGGGGCCGTGGCATTGATCGTCATCGACGTGTTCATCTGTTCGAGCGGAATGTCATCGAAGAGCGTACGCATGTCGCCCAGATGGCTGACAGGGACGCCCACCTTGCCCACTTCGCCGCGCGAAAGCTCGTGATCACTGTCGTAGCCGGTTTGGGTCGGCAAATCGAACGCCACGGAGAGACCCGTTTGCCCTTTCGCCAGGTTGCCGCGGTAGAGCGCGTTCGAGGCCTTGGCCGTGGAGTGACCCGCGTAGGTGCGGAACATCCAGGGGCGATCTTTAGTGGGCTTTTCTGGCGATGTCATGGTGGGCTCGCGACTCGACTGGGTAACATTCTTGCTCAGGGCAGCATATGCGCGACATATTATGGCATTGTCAACGCGCTGCACTGCGGCATTGCTCTGGCCCTGTTCGGGGGTAGGGGCTGGGACTGTTTTGCTGCGCAAAAGGCGCCCACCCACCGACCCGGCGGAGAGATGAGTGCCGGGAAGCTGCCTTTCGGCGCGTGGGATCACGATGTCCCAAAAGCCACGCCTTTCTCCGATCTCGCAGGCAGCCATTGTATGGGGCCCCCTGGCGCGCGACATACGTTGATATGGGTGGCACGATTTCACTGCCGATCTGGCTCTTTGGGCTGATCTTGATTTTTGCGGGCGTCACGTTTGCCTCGCATTTTCTCTTTCCGTCCGTTCGCTGGTTTTTCCGCAGGCGCGCAGAACGCTTGGTGACCGAACTTAACAAGCGGCTCGCCCGACCGATTGAGCCGTTCAAGCTGGCGCGGCGCTACGACACGATCCAGCGTCTAATCTACGACCCGATCGTCACGGAAGCCGTGGTTGCGCATGCCAAGGAGCGGGGCCTTCGTGAGGACGTGGCCTTTGAGGATGCTCGGCGTTACGCCCAAGAGATCGTCCCCTCGTTCTCAGCGTTGACCTATTTCAGCATCGGCATTCGACTGGCGCGGTGGCTCGCGACGATGCTCTATGACGTGCGCACCGGCGACCAGAACCGCGACATCATTGCGGGGCTACCCGAAGACAGCACGGTCATTTTCGTGATGAACCACCGTTCGAACATGGACTACGTGCTGGTCACGTATCTGGCGGGCGAAGAGAGCGCGCTGAGCTACGCTGTCGGCGAATGGGCGCGTGTTTGGCCAGTTTCCCGGCTTATTCGTATGATGGGCGGCTACTTTATCCGACGCCGGTCGCGGGGCGCTCTCTATCGGGCGGTGTTGGCGCGATATGTCGATATGGCGACGCGCTCTGGCGTGACTCAGGCGATCTTTCCTGAAGGCGGCCTGAGCCTCGACGGACGTCTGGCCAAGCCCAAGATGGGGCTTTTGAGCTATGCGATCCAAACGCACCGCGAGGGTGGGGCAAATGTCGTTTTCGTGCCTGTGGCAATCAACTACGACCGGGTTCTGGAGGACCGCGTTCTGATTGCTGCCGGAAAGCGGGGCGACCGTCGGTTCGGGGCGCGTATCTCGGTTGTGGGAGGCTGGATCTTGAACAAGATCTGGCTGCGTATCCGCGGTAAGTTCCTGCGCTTTGGGACGGCAGCGGTTATTTACGGCCAGCCTATTGAGATGGCCGCCTACGACGACCAAGCCACGCTTGAAGAGATCTCGGATGATGTGATGCGCGCGATCGGTGAGACGATGCCGGTGCTGGGTGTGCCGTTCGTTTCGCAGGCTTTGCTTGAGGCGCCGAGCAGCCGAGAGGCGCTGATCTGTCGGGGAGCAGAGGCGTTTGGCGATGCGAGTGAAGCCACGATCGATGCCGCGTTGTCCAATCTGAAGCAGCGCGAGATTGCGCAAGATACCAACGATCAGTGGACGGCTAACCCTAAGGAAACGGCAGTACTATCGTTCTATGCGAGCTCTGTGACGCCATATTCTTCGGATGAGAAAACTTCCGCAGAGTAATAAAATTTCAATTATTTGCTTTCAAGAGTTGCGATGTTGCGCTGCGGGCGCTAAATCGCACCTACCGGCGCAGCGATTCTGCGCCGCAGCAGAAAGCGAGGAACATGACCATGGCACTGGACGCCCAGGAGACCGTCTTCACCTACGACGCCCCTGAAAAGGATCTCTATGAGGTGGGGGAAATGCCGCCCATGGGCTACGTGCCCAAGCAGATGTATGCATGGGCGATCCGCCGTGAACGACACGGCACGCCCGACAAAGCGATGCAGGTCGAAGTGGTGGATGTTCCCCAGCTCGACAGCAACGAAGTGCTGGTCCTCGTGATGGCCGCTGGGGTCAACTATAATGGCGTTTGGGCTGGTCTTGGGGTGCCGATCTCCCCGTTCGACGGGCACGGTCAGCCTTACCACATTGCAGGCTCTGACGCCTCGGGCATTGTGTGGGCCGTGGGCGACAAGGTGAAGCGCTGGAAGGTCGGCGATGAGGTCGTGATCCACTGCAACCAGGACGATGGCGATGATGAGGAATGCAACGGCGGCGATCCGATGTATTCGACCAGCCAGCGCATCTGGGGATACGAGACTCCAGATGGTTCTTTCGCACAGTTCACCAATGTGCAGGCGCAGCAATTGATGCCACGCCCGAAGCACCTGAGCTGGGAAGAGGCGGCGTGCTACACGCTGACGCTCGCCACAGCGTACCGGATGCTTTTCGGACATGAGCCTCACGACCTGAAGCCGGGCCAGAACGTTCTGGTTTGGGGCGCCTCGGGCGGCCTCGGCTCCTACGCAATCCAGCTGATCAACACGGCCGGCGCAAACGCGATCGGCGTCATCAGCGACGAAAGCAAACGTGACTTCGTGATGTCGCTCGGCGCCAAGGGTGTCATCAACCGCCGCGACTTCAACTGCTGGGGTCAGCTGCCGACCGTTAACACCCCGGAATACGCGGAATGGTTCAAGGAAGCGCGCAAGTTCGGCAAGGCGATCTGGGACATCACCGGTAAAGGCAACAACGTCGACATGGTGTTCGAACACCCCGGCGAGAGCACGTTCCCGGTGTCGACCTTCGTCTGCAAAAAGGGCGGCATGGTTGTGATCTGCGCGGGTACGACCGGCTACAACCTGACCTTCGACGTGCGCTACATGTGGATGCACCAGAAGCGCCTTCAGGGCTCGCACTTCGCTCACCTCAAGCAGGCCAGCGCAGCCAACAAGCTGATGGTGGAACGTCGTCTCGATCCTTGCATGTCCGAGGTCTTCCCTTGGGCCGAGATCCCTGATGCGCACATCAAGATGATGAACAACGAGCACAAGCCTGGGAACATGGCCGCGCTCGTTCAGGCGCCTGCGACAGGGCTACGGACGCTCGAGGATGTGCTCGAGGCCGGCAAGAGCTAAACAGCCGACATTCGTGTTGGAACGGGCGCCTTCGGGCGCCCGTTTTCGTTGGGCGCGAGGGAATCACTTGGCAGTGTCAAAAGGTCGCGGCCTGCAGGTCGGCAGAATATCGCCCGCCGAACTGCTTAACGCGCAAGTCACCGGATGGTTCCAACGAAATTGAGGTTTTCTGACAAGAAAATAGCGAGCCCCATTGTGCTCAGGCGGTTAATTGAGCCGCTCTTCGCTGTTTTGGGGGAGAAAAAATGGGGGAGTTCGGCCGAAAACAGGAAAATGTTAGGCTTGTATTAACCTTCTGTTAACTTTCCCTAACGAGGCTGTTGTGAATAACAATTGGATTATCGACGTACTCGGAGATCTCCGCGCATTTGCGTCAAAGAACGATCTGCCGCGTTTGGCACGCCAGTTGGATGACACGCTAGAGGTGGCCGCCGCGGATGTGGCCGATGTCCAACGGCGTGAGCGTTTGAGGGTTATCGACGGCAATGGACCAGCTGCGGGAACACTTTTTAGAAAAGCTCGAACGGGCGCAGACTCTTGAAGACCTCCAAGAGCGCTCCGTCGCTCTTCGCGATTGGTACAGCGTAGACCACATCATCTATCACTGGGTTTCGTCGAAGGGGGAGCAGTACGGCTGCGGTACCTATAGCGACGAATGGCGTGATCTCTACCTCGAGCGGGAATATCTGCGCGTCGATCCTGTGGTGATCGGCTGCTACACGCGCTTTCACCCCGTAGATTGGAAACGCCTCGATTGGTCCTCGAAATCTGCGCGGGACTTCTTCAAGGAGGCGCAGAAATATGGCGTCGGTAATCAGGGCTTCTCGATCCCCATTCGCGGCCCCAACGGCCAATTCGCGCTCTTCACGGTGAACCACTCCTGCACGGACGAGGAATGGAGCGCGTTTTGCGATGAACATCGGCGCGAACTGATCCTGGTCGCCCACACCTTCAACCAAAAGGCGCTCGAATTCGAAGGCATCGCGGAAAAGGGGCCACGCAAAGGGCTCAGCCCTCGCGAGATCGACGCCATGACACTGCTCGCCGTGGGCTACAGCCGCGCACAGGTCGCGGAGTCGCTGTCGATCTCGGAGCATACCCTGCGCGTCTACATCGAAAGTGCGCGCTTCAAGCTTGGCGCCATGAACACCACCCATGCCGTGGCCCGCGCGATGCAGCAGGGCTATATCGTCGTCTGACGGCGCGGCAGCTGGTTAGAATCATTCTAAAGTCTTGACCTCGAGCCCCCCGTTGCTCATATCTGGCGAAAGCTCTCCAAGGGGGACATGCGATGTTCATTCAGACCGAAGCCACGCCGAACCCGGCGACGTTGAAATTCCTGCCTGGCCAGGCCGTCATGGAAACGGGCACGGCTGATTTCCCGAGCGCTGAGGCTGCGACAGCGTCCCCGCTCGCGGCACGCATCTTCAAGGTCGACGGCGTTGCGAATGTCTTCTTGGGCCACGACTTCGCGACCGTCACAAAGTACGACACGACGGAGTGGGATGACATCAAGCCCGCGATCCTCGGCGCCGTGATGGAGCACTTCCAATCCGGCGACCCCGTTATGGCGGGTGAGGCTCAGGCCTCCTCCGGGCACGCAGACTTTGATGGCGAAGACGCTCACATCGTGGGCCAGATCAAAGAGCTTCTCGACACGCGGGTTCGCCCGGCCGTGGCGCAGGATGGCGGTGACATCACCTTCTACGGCTTTGATAACGGCATCGTATATCTGCACATGCAGGGCGCCTGCGCCGGTTGCCCGTCCTCGACGCTCACGCTGAAGATGGGCATCGAGAACCTGCTGCGTCACTACATCCCCGAAGTGGCCGAGGTGCGCCCGGTCGCCGTCTGACGGTGCCTTTCCCGGGCGAAAAGAAGAAATGGCCGAAGGTCATTGCTTTCGACACGTCGGGGCCATTCATCAAAGTTGCCTGGGCGACGGAGTCCTATTCGGGTGGCCGCGAAGTGCCTATGGCCCGAGGGCAGGGGGAGGCGCTCTTCCCGTTCCTGGAGGAAACTCTCGAGCAATGCGGTTGGTCTTGGAGGGAGGTCGACGCAATTGGCGTGGGCGTCGGTCCGGGGAACTTCACGGGGGTGCGCATAGCCGTATCCGCCGCGCGCGGCCTGGGGCTTGCGCTAAAGATCCCCGTTTTTGGCCTCACGTCTTTCCAAATCGCCGCAGAGCATCACGTCCTCCCGGGCGATGTGATCGCGACCGTGAAAGCGCCGCGCGAGATGATCTATGTGGCCGGCCCCGACCTCACCCCGCAACTGATCGACCCCAGCGAGCCGCAAGCATTTGCCGACACCAAAGCCAAACGGATCGTTGGTCACCGCGCAGAAGAGATCGCCGGGGCCTTAGGCCTCGAAGGTCAAGATACCGAGCAGCATCCCGAGGGCGGGGTGGAGCGTTTGGCCGATATGACTGAATTTCTCTATCTCGAGGCGATGGCATTCCCTGCCGCGCCGCAACCGCTTTACATCAAACCCGCAGATGCTGCGCCGCCCCGCGATGCGCCGCCGGTGCTCATTGACTGACGCAGCAGTCCTCAACGCGCTTCACAGCGCCGCCTTCGGCCACGCCAGAGCGCATGGTTGGCGTGAAGAGGATTTTTCGCGCGCCCTAGACGACGATCGACATGTGATTGTGAGCTCAGCCAAGGGTTACGCCATGGCGCGTGTGCTTATGGACGAGGCTGAGTTGCTGCTGATCGCCACGCTGCCTGATGCGAGGCGCGGAGGCGAAGGCACGCGCCTGCTCACAGAACTCCTCGAGCATCTCGTGGCGCGACAAGTGACCCGGCTTTTCCTCGAGGTTGTCGAGACCAACGACGCGGCCGTGGCGTTTTACCATCGCCACGGTTTTTCGGTCTCAGGACACCGGCACAACTATTACGGTCGCGGGCCCGGACATGGGGCAGTGCTCATGGAGAAGGCGCTCAATTAGGCGGCGTTTGAGTACCGACGCAGCAGAGTGACGTGAGAATCCGGTTGACGACCCCCGCAGCCTCCGCTGAAATCCACTCAGATCAAAAGATCCATGCGCCTGCGCTGCTGCGGGCGATGTCCAATAGGGGAAATCCATATGACTGCACTTACAAAGCTTCTCGGTGGAGCCGCAGCGCTGGCCATCAGCGCAACGGCCGTGGCTGCTGAGCCCGCCATCATCTTTGACCTTGGCGGCAAGTTCGACAAATCCTTCAACGAGGCCGCGTTCAACGGCGCAACCCGTTGGGCCGAAGAGAATGGCGCATCCTTCCGCGAAGTCGAGCTTCAGAACGAAGCACAGCGTGAGCAGGCGCTGCGCCGCTTTGCCGAAGCAGGCTCCAACCCGATCGTCATGGCAGGCTTCGCCTTCGCTGGCGCGCTGGGCGAAGTTGCACCTGACTACCCTGACACGTCCTTCGTGATCATCGACATGGTCGTTGACGCGCCGAACGTGCGCTCTGTGGTCTATAACGAGCACGAAGGCTCCTACCTTGTGGGCATGCTGGCCGCGCTGGCGTCCGAGTCCGACACCGTTGGCTTCATTGGCGGCATGGACATCCCGCTCATCCGCAAGTTCGCCTGCGGCTACGCTCAGGGCGTGAAGGCCGTGAACGCGGACGCAACTGTCATCGCCAACATGACGGGCACGACGCCTGCTGCTTGGAACGACCCGGTGAAGGGCTCCGAGCTGACGAAAGCTCAGATTTCTCAAGGCGCTGACGTGGTTTACGCCGCAGCTGGCGGCACGGGCGTTGGTGTTCTGCAGACGGCCGCTGACGAGGACATCCTGTCCATCGGCGTCGACTCCAACCAGAACTACCTGCACCCCGGCAAGGTTCTGACGTCCATGCTCAAGCGCGTCGACAACGCCGTGTACAACGCGTTCGCAGACGGCCCGGGCCTCGAGACCGGTTTCAACGTGATGGGTCTGGCCAACGAAGGCGTGGGCTACGCAGTTGACGAGTTCAACGAGAGCCTCATCACCGCCGACATGGCAGCCATGGTGGAAGCAGCTTCCGCTTCGATCATCGCAGGTGACACAGTCGTCCACGACTACACCTCCGACGAGACGTGCCCGGCACTGTCCTTCTAATCTGACTTTGAGGGGGCCGTACCTGTTTCAGGTGCGGCCCCTTTTTCCTTCGGGGGGCCGAAATGACATCCGCAATCGAGACCTTTTTTGACGCCTGGGGCGTGGCTGATGATGCCATCCGGGCTGAAATGATCGCAGGCACGCTTGCCCCCGGTGCCACCTACTCAGACCCGCGCTCTGGCGGGCGGCTGAGCGGTGATGCGATCGCCGAATATGTTTCCGCTTTCAGCGCCAACGCCCCTGGCTGGACGGCCAAGGTCGAAAACGTCAGCGATGTGAACGGCTATCTGCGCGTCCGCGTGGCCTTTGGCGGACAGGGGCCTGACGGGTCGATGATGGTGCAACATGGCACCTACTTCGCCGACGTCAGCGACGACGCGCTCACGATGATTGCAGGCTTTGTAGGGGCAGAAGCGTGAGTACACCGGCGATTGAGCTCAAGGGTATTTCGAAGGCTTTCGGGCCGGTTCAAGCCAACAAAGACATCTCAATCTCGGTTCAGCCCGGCACGATCCACGGAATCATCGGGGAGAACGGCGCGGGTAAATCCACGCTTATGTCGATCCTCTACGGCTTCTACAAAGCCGACGCGGGCGAGATCTTTATCCGCGGTCAAAAGACCTCCATCCCTGACAGTCAGGCGGCCATCGCCGCGGGCATCGGGATGGTCTTCCAGCACTTCAAGCTGGTCGAGAATTTCACGGTGCTGGAGAACATCATCCTCGGCGCTGAAGACGGCGGGTTCCTGAAGCCGTCCCTCGCTAAAGCACGGAAACTGCTGAAAGAACTGGCGGATGACTACGGATTGTCCGTGGACCCTGACGCCAAGGTTGAGAACCTGTCTGTGGGCTATCAGCAGAGGATCGAGATCCTCAAAGCGCTCTATCGCCAAGCCGACATCCTGATCCTTGATGAGCCTACCGGCGTGCTGACCCCGGCCGAGGCCGACCAGCTTTTCCGCATTCTCGGGCGCCTCCGCGAAGAGGGCAAAACCATCATCCTGATCACGCACAAGCTGCGGGAGATCATGGACATCACTGACACCGTCAGCGTCATGCGTCGCGGTGAGATGACCGCCACCGTCAAAACCGCTGAGACATCTCCGACCGAGCTTGCTGAGCTCATGGTGGGCCGAAAAGTTCTGCTGCGTGTCGACAAAAAGCCCGCCACCCCCGGCGCGCCTGTGCTCAAGGTCGACAACCTGCGCGTCGTTGACAGCAAAGGCGTTGAGCGCGTGAAAGGCATCTCCTTCGAAGTGCGCGCGGGCGAAATCCTCGGCCTCGCAGGGGTTGCGGGGAACGGACAATCAGAACTGCTCGAAGTGCTCGGCGGCTACCGCGCCGCCACTGGCCAGATCGTGATGAATAATGAGGAAATCGACCTCACCGGCGCCAAGTCCGATGGTCAGTCCCGTCGCGCCCGCGGCATCGCGCATGTGCCCGAGGACCGCCAGCGCGAAGGCCTCATCATGGATTTCATGGCCTGGGAGAACACCGCCTTCGGCTATCACAAGGACGACCGCTACAAGAAAGGCGTGCTGTCCGATAACGCCAGCATCCGCGGCGATACCGAAGAGAAAATGGAGCGGTTCGACGTCCGTCCGCCGAACCCAAAGCTCTCCGCCAAGAACTTCTCTGGCGGCAACCAGCAAAAGATCGTCCTGGCGCGAGAAATTGAGCGAAATCCGGATCTTCTGCTGATCGGTCAGCCAACGCGCGGCGTCGATATCGGCGCCATCGAATTCATCCACCAACAGATCGTCGCCCTGCGCGATCAGGGCAAAGCGATCCTGCTAGTGTCAGTGGAACTCGATGAGATCATGAGCCTTTCTGACCGGATTGCGGTGATGTTTGACGGCCATATCATGGGCGAACGTCAGCCTGATCAAACCGACGAAAAAGAACTCGGCCTCCTGATGGCGGGCCTTACGCCGGAGGCCGCAGAATGATTGCACTCTTGATCGCGCTTCTTGGCCCGACGCCGGCCAAGTCTGAGCAGCTCGTTCCGCAAAAGATCGACCGCCCCGAACGTGCGCCCAAATCGGAAGGAGAGCACAATGGATAAGATGCCGCGCTGGGCAGATGTCCTGCTTGTCCCGCTGATCTCGCTCTTGCTTGCCGCGATCCTGTCGGCGCTCGTGATCCTCGCCATCGGCGAAAACCCTGTCGAGGCGCTGGGCTACATGGTCGAAGGCGCGCTCGGCTCGACTTACGGATGGGGCTACACGCTCTACTACGCCACGAATTTCATCTTCACCGGGCTCGCGGTGGCGATCGCCTTCCACGCCTCTCTCTTCAACATCGGTGGGGAAGGGCAGGCGACACTGGGTGGCCTCGGCGTGGCCCTTGTCTGCTTGGCGCTCCCTTGGCCCCATTGGACACTGGCTCTGCCCGCCGCCGTCATCGGTGGTGCGGCTTTTGGGGCCTTCTGGGCGGCCATCCCGGCCTACCTTCAAGCCAAGCGCGGCAGCCATATCGTGATCACAACGATCATGTTCAACTACATCGCCTTCGCGTTGATCATCTACCTGCTTAACAACGGCCTCAAACCCGTGGGTCAAATGGAGAGTTCTTCCGCCCGCTTCCCGGAAGGCGCGGCCCTCCCCACGCTCCACGAAATGCTCGCCGTCGTCGGCATCCCCTTCTCCAAAGCACCGCCCGTCAACATCTCACTCTTCCTGGCACTGGCTGCCGCCTGGGGCGTCTGGCTCCTCCTCTGGCGCACGCCCTTAGGCTTTGAGATCCGCGCCTTCGGCAAATCCGAGCCCGCGGGCCGCTACGCTGGTATCTCGCCCACCAAGATCATCATGATCACCATGCTTATCTCCGGCGGCCTCGCGGGGCTCATGGCCATCAACACCGTGATGGGCGAGGCAGAGCGCCTCGTGAACAACTCTGTCCAAAACGCAGGCTTCATCGGCATCGCCGTGGCCCTCATGGGCAGATCTCACCCCGTGGGCATCCTCATCGCAGGCCTTCTCTTCGGCTTCCTCGTCCAAGGCGGGGCAGAGCTCGCCTTCTGGACGTCGATCCCCACCGAGCTCATCATCGTCATCCAGGCCCTCGTGATCCTCTTCACCGGGGCGCTAGACAACATGGTGCGCATGCCGGTGGAGGCGCTCTTCAGCCGCCGCCGCCTTGCCGCCAAAGCGATGCCAGCCGAATGATGCGCGCCGCCCCCACCTTCTTTGCGCCCACGTACTTCCGCCGGAGGCATCCCGGCGCAGCGATCAGGACCTGACCCATGGACTATGCAACGCTTCTTCAGGTGCTCGACTCCACGGTCCGACTGGCCACGCCGCTGCTGCTGGCCTGCCTTGCGGGCCTCTACAGTGAACGCGCGGGGATCTTTGACATCGGGCTCGAGGGCAAAATGCTCGCCGCCGCCTTCCTCAGCGCGGCTGTGGCCTTTGTGACGGGCTCTGTATGGCTAGGCCTCCTCGCGGGCATCGCGGCCTCCATGATCCTCTCGATCATCCACGGGCTCGCCTCAATTACGTTCCGAGGCAATCAGCTCATCTCGGGGGTGGCGATCAACTTCCTAGCCTCAGGCCTTACTGTGCTTGTGGCGCAGGCCTGGTTCGCACAGGGCGGCCGCACGCCATCGCTAAGCGGCGCAGGGCGTTTTTCCCCCTGGGAATGGCCCTTTGCGGAGGCGATCATCCCTGTGCCGGTCGTAGGCCCGCTCTACAACGAGCTCATCTCCGGTCACACAGCCATCGTCTACCTCGCGCTCGCGATGGTGCCGATCTCTTGGTACGTGCTCTTCCGCACGCGCTTCGGCCTGCGTCTGCGCGCCGTGGGCGAAAACCCGGCTGCGGTTGATACCGCAGGCGTAAGCGTCGTTGGTCTGCGCTTTGCAGCGGTCGCCATTTGCGGCGTGCTCTGCGGGGTTGCAGGCGCCTACCTCGCCACCTCGCTCCAGGCCGGCTTCGTGAAAGAGATGACGGCAGGCCGCGGCTATATCGCGCTCGCAGCGCTCATCTTCGCCAAGTGGCGCCCGTGGTATGCGCTCTACGCCTGCCTCCTCTTCGGGTTCCTCCAGGCCATCGCACTCCGCTTCCAAAACCTCGATCTTGGCCTCTTCACGGTCCCGGTCGAGTTCATGGACGCGCTGCCCTACATCCTCACCGTGGTGATCCTTGCGGGCTTTGTGGGCAAAGCGATTCCGCCGCGCGCGGGGGGTGAGCCCTACGTGAAGGAGCGCTGATCAAGGCGCATCACCGCGAAAGCAGCGCAATTCCAGCTAATCCCGCCTGCGGGCAGGCTGTTTTTGACCGAATCTCACAAAAGTGAGCCGATCCGTTCCGATTTGTCGCAATTTTTGAGCGGTCAGGGGGCTACCTTTCTGCGGCTGCATTATGTAATGCGCTGGGCAGGCACCAGATGCCACAGCCCGAAAGCAAGACATGCAAATCTACCTCCCAATCGCCGAGGTGTCGGTAAACGCCTTCCTCCTTCTTGGTTTGGGCGGCATGGTAGGCGTGCTGAGCGGCATGTTCGGCGTGGGTGGCGGCTTCCTTATGACGCCGCTCCTCTTCTTCATTGGCATACCTCCTGCTGTCGCAGTGGCGACTGAGGCGAACCAGATCGTTGCGTCCTCTTTCTCCGGGGTGCTCGCGCACTTCAAACGCAAGTCCGTTGACCTGAAGATGGGGTGCGTGTTGCTTGTAGGGGGCTTGGTTGGCGCCGCGCTTGGCGTCGTGATCTTCAACTATCTCAAGGCGCTGGGTCAGGTCGATCTGCTCGTGCGCCTTTGCTATGTCGTCTTCCTGGGCGTCGTGGGCTCCTTGATGTTCGTGGAGAGCCTCAATGCCATCCGTCGGTCCAAACAGCCCGCCGCGCGCCCAACGCGCAAGAAACACGGGCTGATCCACGCGTTGCCCTTCAAGACGCGTTTCCGTGTCTCTGGACTTTATATCTCGGTGATCCCGCCAATCCTCGTGGGCCTCGTTGTGGGTATTCTCGCGGCAATCATGGGCGTGGGCGGCGGTTTCATCATGGTGCCCGCAATGATCTATCTGCTGGGCATGCCGACAAAGGTCGTTGTGGGCACGTCGCTTTTTCAGATCATCTTTGTGACGGGTTTCACGACGCTGCTGCACGCGACGACGAACTTTACCGTCGACGTGGTGCTCGCCGTTCTGCTGCTCGTGGGCGGCGTCATCGGCGCACAGTTTGGCACGATCATCGGTGCGCGCCTCAAGGCCGAACAGCTGCGTATCCTGCTCGCGGGAATGGTACTTTTGGTCTGCGGCAAGCTGGCTTTTGATCTGCTCGTTATGCCCTCTGAGCTTTACTCCCTGGCGGCGGAGGGCGGTCATTGAGACTTATCCTTCCTCTAATCCTCCTCTTCCTGCCCGCGCTGGCGAATAGTGAGGAGACGATCGTCGCAGACCTGTCCCAGCGGCATGTGTCGATCACCACGAACTTTAACGGTTCCGAGATCCTGATCTTTGGGGCAGTGCGCCGCGAGGGTCCGCGGATTGACGAACCGCTCGACGTGATCATCACGGTGGCGGGGCCCCCGTCGCCGATCACCGTTCGAAAGAAGGACCGCGTGGCAGGCATCTGGGTGAACACCGATCAGGCGGAGCTTGATAGCGCCCCCAGCTTTTATGCCGTCCTGTCGACCGGCAACCTGGACGAGCTTATCAGCGCGACCGAGGACCTGCGCCACCGGATCACGACGCCTCAGCTCATCCGCGCAGTCGATGTTGGGGCGACCGAGGGCGCCGAGAACTTCGTCGACGCCCTCATCCGCATTCGCAAGAACGAGGGCGCCTATCAGCGCCGCGACAACAGTGTGGGCATCATTGACGAGACTCTCTTCCGTGCGACGGTGGAGCTGCCGGCGAACCTGACCGAGGGCGATTACAACACCACGATGTACCTCGTGCGGAACGGGGAGGTGGTGAACAAGTTTGCCACTTCAATCGACGTGCAGAAGGTCGGGCTCGAGCGTTTTCTCTTCAACCTCGCGCACAATCAGCCGTTGATCTACGGCCTGATGTCGCTGGCGATTGCGATTGCCTCAGGGTGGCTGGCTTCTGCTGCATTCACGCTGCTGCGCCGTTAAGCGCTACCCGCGCCCTATGTAGGGCATCGTCGTCGCCATCACCGTCATGAACTGAACATTGGCCTCAGGCGGCAGCTCTGCCATGTGGAGCACCGCGCGTGCGGCGTCGCCCACATCCATTGACGGCAGCTTTGGCAGTCCCTCCGCCTCGCGCCGCGCATCAAGGCTTTCAACGAGCGATGTCCGCGCGTTCCCGATATCGATCTGACCACAGGCGATGCTGTGTTCGCGCCCATCGAGGCTGAGCGTTTTAGTGAGGCCGGTGACGGCATGCTTGGTGCTCGTGTAGGCCACGGAGCCTTCCCGCGGGGAATGGGCCGAGATCGAGCCATTGTTGATGATGCGCCCGCCCTGAGGGCTCTGCGCGCGCATCTGGCGGAAGGCGGCGCGGGCACACAGGAACATGCCATTGAGGTTCACATCCACGACCTCGCGCCAGGCGGCATAGTCGATCTGGTCGATCGGGGCCTGGGGCCCGAACATGCCCGCGTTGTTGAAGAGCACATCGAGGCGGCCGGCCTCTTCGGCAAAGGCAGCAAAAGCTGCGTCGACGGCTGCTTCATCGCTGACATCCGCGGGTAAGATCGTGGCCGGGCGTCCTTCTGCGAGGGCCTCAAGCTTGTCCGCGGAACGTGCAAGGAGGCCCACATGCCAGCCTGCGTCCCAGAATGCCTCCGCGGTTGCGGCGCCGATACCTTGGCTCGCACCGGTGATGAGAATGGTTTTCACGCCTGATCCTCCGTGAGTTCTAGGGGCACGTTTTCCGGGGTGAGATCGTCGATCTGCAGGTCACCAGATGGCTTGGCGAGCCTGTTGCGCACGACCCAGTAAAGCCGCTCGGACGCGCGGGTGATGGCCACGTAGGCCAGCCGCTTCCAAAGCTGCGTGCCCGCCTCCATCCGCCCCATGCGGGCGGCGACAAAGATGTCGGGCGCAAAGACCTGCACGTTCTCCCATTGGGAGCCTTGCGCCTTGTGGATCGTGACAGCAGCCCCATGCAGGAAGGTCGCACCCATCTTGGCGGCGAAGGGGATGAAGGGCTCTTCCTCGTCGGGCTTTTCGATTTTGACGATAGAGGCCGCGTTTACCTGCGGGTCCTCGGCGCCCACCACGTGCAGGCGCGAAAAGCCGGGCCGTCGGCCGGGGCCCATATAAACCACCTGCGCGCCTTTGATGAGGCCGCGCGCCTCAAGGTCGAGCCGCTTCTTGCGGTGCTTCATCGGGAGCTCGATCCCGTCGCAGATGAGGGGCTCCCCTGTGAGCAGATCATCCTCGGGTGCGCCATAGGCCGCGCGGAAGGCTTGGATCAGGCGGATGCGGGTCTGGTTGCGCCAAACGAGCACGGGCGAACGCGCCATCATGTCTGCTTCAACGCGCTGGGCAAAGACCACGCGGTCATCACGCGCGGCGGCCTCAGAGACCATCTGTTCGAACTCGTGGAACTCCAGCGCCGGGTCCCCCAGCGCATGGGCCAGATCAAGGATCGGGTTGTCTTCGGCCTGCCGGTGTACGCGCCCGAGCGTCAGTTTGCGCGGGGCGGGTAGGGCGTCAAAAACCATGGAGCCTGATTGGTTCACCGGCGCGAGCTGTGCCGGGTCGCCAAAGAGGAGGAGCGTCGGAAAGATCTCCTGCAAATCCTCGAACTGCTTTTGGTCGAGCATGGAGGATTCATCGATGAACCCGATATCGAGCGGGTCTTCGCGCCGTTTCCAGCCGGTGATGAAGTCCGACCCTCTGAGGCCTGCCGCGGCCAAAGCACCGGGCATAGAGGCATTGGCGTCGTAGAAATTCCGCGCCCGCTCCAGTGCCTCTTCGGTCATGCCCTCGATCTCGGGCTTTTCGCCGTTGCCCGCGAGCCATTCGGCGATGCGTTCGTATTCGGGGTCGTAGACGGGCGTGTAGAGAATGCGGTGGATCGTGGTGGCGGGCACACCGCGCATGCGCAGGACCGAGGCCGCTTTGTTCGTCGGCGCCAGGATCGCGAGCGTCCGGCGGTCCTTCCGTTTGCGGCCCTCATAGTCGCCACTGACGACCTCAACGCCCGCCTCCTTCAGTGCTTTGTAGAGTTCCGCGAGGAGGAGCGTCTTGCCCGAACCCGCCTTGCCGATGACCGCCAGCACCTGATCTTTGCCGGTGCGCGGCGGCAGCACGGTGCCATCGTCAATGTTGACGCCGGCCTCGCTCAGCGCGGCCGAGATCACATCATGTGCTTCGGCCTGATCGGAGGAAAGTTGAAGGGCGCCCATGGCCGGACCATAGGCGCCCCTCTCGTCAGCTGCCAGCGCTTATGGCTGAGGCTGGTGGCCCAAACGGCCAAACCACTCGTAACCTACGCAGCAACCGTGCTGCGCGCGAAGGCGTGACCAAAGGCGCGGTCAAACCAATGGCGTGTGATGGTGGCGGAGATGCCTGCCTGGCGGGCGACACGGGCCTGAGCGTCCTTGTCGAAATGCCAAAGGCCGACGGAGATCTTCTCTTTCCCGAGACCCTCAGAGCCGAGAACGTCCGGCGAGGATCCGATGCGGGAATAGATGCGCACCATGCGGGCATCAAAGACGCCGACATAAGACATCAGACCAAAGCCCTGCAGGATTTCACCGCCTGCCAGCATCAGCGCGGCGGCCGTCGTGGGGGCTGCGTCTTTCGACAGGCAAAAGCGCGTGCATTCCCAGATTTGCGGAGACTGGATCTTCACGCCGTCGGTCAGATGAACGAAGTGATCATTGACCATCGTCTGGCCCGTCGTGGGCAAGAGGCGCATGGAGCCACCGTGGCTTCCGTCCTGCTTTTCCCAGATCACGTAGAGGGGGTTCAGCGCGTCGTATTCATCGATTTCCCACCCGTTTTCGTCCACGGTCACGTCCCATCCGAGACGTTCCTTGAACTGCCATGCACGGTCCTCGTGCATCGTGCGCTTGAGCTTCGGGAATGCGTTGAGCTGGTCACCATAGATGAAGCGGATCATGAGCCGTCCTCCTTTTGTCCTCGCTAAAAAGGGGTAGTTTCGAATGGTTAGCATCCCGCTAACCAAGGAGGACGTTGGGGGTTAACTCCTGTTAAGGAATTGGGCGGATCGTGGGTTAAGTCTCAGATTTAAAAAAGAGAAATAGCGCCATTGAGGCGCGAACAGCTGTTAATTTCGCCGAAAATTAGGGTCTGAAACCTGGTCTGAGGGCTAGGTTATGGCCTCAAGACGCTCGATTGAGAGGTCTCCGGGCACGATCGTTATGGGAATCTCAAGGGATCCGGACGTGCGCGAGAGCTGTGTGACGAGCGGGCCGGGCCCGCCTTTGTCGGTGCCCGCGCCCAAGACGAGGACGCCGATTTCACCGTCGTCTTTCACTTGGGCGATGATCTCCGGCACCGGCTCACCTTCGCGAATGACAAGCTCAGGATCGACACCCTGCTTGTCGCGCATCCACTTGGCGAAGACCTCGAAATGCGCCTCGATCCGTTCGCGCGCTTCCTCGCGCATGATGTTGCCCACGCCGATCCAGTGGTTGAACTCTTCCGGCGGAATGATGGCCAGCACTTCCACGCCGCCGCCCGTGTGGGCAGCGCGCATGGCGGCAAAGCGCATGGCATTCAGACATTCGCGGCTGTCATCCAACACGACGAGAAACTTGCGCATCGAGGCGTCCTCCCGGCGTGTAGAATGGCTGTGCAAACCGCGCGACGCAAGCGAAAGCGCCGCGCGGTTTGCGTTCATTTAGGCGGGCTGGGTCTGGGCGCCAAGGCGCACGAGGGCGCCGACGTCGAGGCGGCTGTTGACCATCGAAAGCGTGCCGTTTGCGTCACGTGGCCAGTCCGCTTCTGGGCGATCCCAGTAAAGCTCGATCCCGTTTCCGTCGGGATCATCGAGATAGATGGCTTGGCTGACGCCGTGGTCGGCGGCACCGGTGAGCGAGACGCCTGCGTCCAGCACGCTGCCCACCGCGCGGCCGAGATCGGCAGGCGTCGGGTAAACGAACGCGACGTGGAAGAGGCCCGGGTGCCCTTTGGGTGCCGGGGCACCGCCGCGGCTTTCCCAAGTGTTGAGCCCGATGTGGTGGTGGTAGCCGCCCGCAGACAGGAAGGCCGCTTGGGAGCCGTAGCGTTGCTGAAGCTCGAACCCCAGCACGTCTGTGTAGAAGGCGATCGAGCGGTCGAGGTCAGAGACTTTCAGGTGAATGTGGCCGACGCGGGTGCCGGCAGGGGCAGAGTAGGTCATGGACGTTCCTTTCAGCCCATGACCTATGTATGCGCATCACCGCGCGCAATTCTGCAAAACGGCAGATATTGGTGCGCAGATGCAGAGGTGTGCCTAGGCGATCATCCCCACGATCTCATAGGTCTTGGCGAGGATCGGCGCCGCAATCTCGCGCGCACGCTCGGCGCCTGCACGAAGCTGGCGGTCGATCTCGGCCGGGTCATCCATGAGGCGCGACATCTCTTCCCCGATCGGGCCCATCTGCGCCACGGCCAGATCAGCGAGCGCTGGCTTGAACTCACCAAACTGCTTGCCCGCGAATTCTGCGACGACCTGCGCCGAGGTTTGGCCAGAAAGGGCGGCGTAGATGTTCACGAGGTTGCGCGCCTCGGGCCTGTCTTCGAGGCCCTCCACGCTTTCAGGCAGCGGTTCGGGATCGGTCCTGGCCTTGCGGAACTTCTTGGCGATGTCATCGGCAGTGTCGGTCAGGTTCAGCCGCGACATGTCGGACGGATCGCTCTTCGACATCTTTTTGGAGCCATCGCGCAGCGACATGATCCGGGCCTCGGCCTTGCCGATGATGGGCTCAGTCACCGGGAAGAACTCCTGCCCGAAGTCGTGGTTGAACTTGATCGCGATGTCACGCGTCAGCTCGAGGTGCTGCTTCTGGTCGTCGCCCACGGGCACGTGCGTGGCGTGGTAGATCAAAATGTCAGCCGCCATCAGCGCTGGATAGGCAAAGAGGCCGAGCGAGGCGTTCTGTGCGTTCTTGCCCGCCTTGTCCTTGAACTGGGTCATGCGCTGCATCCAGCCCATGCGGGCGACGCAGTTGAAGATCCAGGCCAGCTGCGCGTGTTCGGGCGCCTGGCTCTGGTTGAAGAGGATCGACTTCGCAGGGTCGATGCCCGACGCGATAAAGCCTGCCGCGACTTCGCGGGTCTGACGGCGCAGCGCTTCTGGGTCCTGCCAGGTGGTGATCGCGTGAAGGTCCACCATGCAATAGATGGTTTCGAACTCGCCCGAGTTTTGAAGGCCCACGGAGGGGCGGATCATCCCGAGGTAATTGCCCAGCGTCAGACCGCCGGAAGGCTGGACGCCGGAGAAGATGCGTTTGGTGAATTCGGCCATGGGAACGGTTCCCGCTAGTGGAAAAGTGTCGCTTCGCTTAAGGCTGCACCACGAGCACGTCAAGGAATGAGCCATGGCCTATCAAGAGCCCCCCGCCGTCAATCCCATCCCACCAGCGGTTTTGGCGCTGACGGCAATCATCATCGGGATCGAAATCGTGTTCTGGCTGGCTTCGCGCGGCGTGCTTGGCGGTGCCGCTGGCATCGGTTGGCGCATTGCCGCTTTTGAGGATTACGCTTTCATCCCGCGCTACCTCGCCTTCATGATCCAAGAAGGCTCGTGGAGCGTCGACGGCCTCAAACGCTTCATCACCTATGCGTTCATCAACCAAAGCTTCTTGTCGGCTGTCTTCTCGTGCGTGTTCATCCTCGCCTTCGGGAAATTCATCGGCGACATCGCGGGCGGGGCGCGGGCGCTGTTGATCTTTGTGGTTAGCGCGGTGGGCGCGGCGCTGCTTTACGGGCTGATCTTCCCGAACCAGCCACCTCTCGTAGGGTCCTTCCCCGGCGCCTACGGCCTGCTGGGTGGCTATACCTACATCCTCTTCGCGACGCTCGATAATGCGGACCAGAACCGCCTGCAGGCCTTCCGCCTTGTGGGGATGCTCGCTGCGCTGCAGCTCGTCTTTGGTGTGATTTTCCCAGGGCCGCCGTACTGGCTGGCCGATCTTGCTGGCGCTTTGGTGGGCTTTCTTGCCGCTGCCGCGATGAACCCGGGCGGCCTTGCACGGATTGTCGAGCTACTCCGCCGCCGATGAACGACGGAACTGGCTGCGAAGTTCTCTGATTGAGAAGGCTCCCGTGAGCTGTGCGGCGATCGCGTAGCTTACCATACCGATGAGGATGAGCCCGGCGAGGGCGGCGTAGCGGACCCCTGCCTGTTGAAGAAGGTCGCTCAACGCCCATCCTGCGGCGAAGAGCACGGCGCCCATGATGGCCGATGCCACGACGATCTTCGGAAGTTTCTCCCAGAAGCGGGCATCCGGGGTTGCCTCAATACCCATCTGACGTGACCCCCGCCACAACAGCCAGACCATGGCCCATCCCGCCACAGTCGCCGCCAACGCAGCCGAGATGTAGCCAATGAGCGGTGCGAGCCCGATGGCGATCACCGCATTCACCGCCATAGCCACAAGCGCGTAGCGGAAGGGGCTGCGCGTGTCTTCGCGGGCAAAGTAAAGCGGCTGAAGCACCTTTTGGAGAACGAATGCCGGCAGGCCCGCGCCATAGACCGCCGCAGCAAGCGCCGTGGCAGCTGCATCCTCAGCCTCGAATGCGCCGCGTTCAAAGAGTACCGAAACAAGGGGAAGGGGGATGACCACCAAGGCCACGGCGGCAGGCAGGGTCAGGGCGAGAGACATCTCTCCTGCGCGGGAGAACGCATTCTGACCGCCAGCCTCGTCCTTGGCTTGAAGCCTGCGGGACAGGTCGGGGAGGAGCACGATCCCGATCGCAATGCCCACCACGCCAAGGGGCAGCTGGTAGAGGCGGTCCGCATAGTAGAGCCAGGCGGCGGCGCCCTCGAAATAGCTAGCGACCTGGCGCCCCACGAGAAGGTTCACTTGCACCACGCCACCGGCCAATGCGGCGGGGGCGGCGATGATAGCCAGGCGTTTGAGATCGGGCGTCAGCCGCGGCATCCGGGGCGTCAGCGAAAAGCCCGCGCGTTTGGCAGCAGTCCAGACCAGCGCGAGCTGCGCGATCCCGGCCAAGGGAACTGTCCAAGCCAAGGTTAGGCCCGGGTCCCATTCAAGCGCATTTGCCGCCAACAGGGCGCCAATGAAGAGCACATTCAGCACGACAGGCGCGGCGGCGGCGGCCACGAAGTGACGCGCTGCGTTCAAGACGCCTGAGGCGAGCGCGGCTAGCGAGATGAAGAAGATGTAGGGGAAAGCGATGCGTCCATAGAGCGTCGCGAGCTCAAACCGCTCATCGCCAGCAAAGCCCGAGGCCATCGCGAGCACGAGCCACGGCATCGCAAAGAGCGCAATCGTGGTGAAAACGATCAGCACGAGGCCAAGGCCCGTCAGCGCATCGCGGGCAAAGCCCTCAGCATCGTCGCCAGCCTCCAGCTTCTTCGAGAAGAGAGGCACGAACGCCATGTTGAACGCCCCTTCTGCGAAGAAGCGCCGGAACATGTTGGGGAGCGAGAAGGCGATCACAAAGGCCTCGGCCACGGGGCCTGCGCCGAGGAACGCTGCGATCATGATGTCGCGCACGAAGCCCAAGATGCGGCTAAGCATCGTCCAAAGGCCGACCGTTGCGAAGGCTCGGATCATAGGAACCTAACGCGAGCGCCTCTCACGCGCGGGCCCTTTCGGCACCGAGCGCGATCGCTTCCCTCAGTTTCTTCTCGAGGTTTTTCTGGCGCCGCTCGTCATGGAGCTTCAGCCCGAACATGTCCTTCACATAAAAGCCGTCGACGACCTGCTCCCCGTAGGTCGCGATGACGGCGCTGGCGATATAGACGTTCGAGTTCGCTAATGTGCGGCAGAGATCGTGCAGAAGGCCCGGCCTGTCGCGCGTATCGACCTCGATGATCGTATAGATGTCGGAGCCGTCGTTATCGAAGGTGATGTGCGTGGGCACCTTGAAGGGCCGCTCGCGCTTCTTGAGCTTGTCGCGATCCTTGAGCGCGTCGCGCGCGACGACTTCGCCGCCGAGCGTTTTGTGGATCATCGCTTCCAAACGTTTGAGACGCCCCGCCTCGTAAGGCGCGCCCTCGCTGTCCTGGATCCAGAAGGCCGCGACAGCGTAGCCGTCCTTGGTCGTGTAGGTGCGCGCATCGACAACGTTGGCCCCGACGAGTGCCAAAGCACCCGTCATCCGCGCGAAGATGCCGGGGTGGTCCGTCATTGCAAAACACGCGCGCGTTGCGTCGCGATCTTCATCCATTTGCAGATCGATGCGCACTTCGTTGTCGGGGATCCCGCGCAACAGGTTCGCGAAGACAACATGCGCGGTGACGTGCAGCCCCTGCCAATAGGTAGGTGCGTGGCGGGCTTTTTCGCGGCGAAGCTCCTCGTCGGTCCAGCCCGTGAGCGCATCGGTGAGGTTGCGCTTGGCCTCCGCACCGCGGTTTTCGCGATTGATGGCCTCCATGCCGTCCTCAAGCCCGCGCCGGGTCTGACGATAGAGCGCGCGAATAAGCACGGCTTTCCAGTTGTTCCACGTGTTCGGGCCAACGCCGCGGATATCGCAGACGGTCAGCACGGTCAGCAGGTCCAGACGCTTGACCGTCTTTACGGCCTTGGCGAAGTCGCGCACCGTGCGAGGGTCCGCGATGTCGCGTTTTTGGGCCATGTCAGACATCAAGAGGTGATAGCGGATCAGCCACTCCACCGTCTCGACCTCTTTCTTCTTCAGCCCCAAGCGGGTTGCGACTTCGCGCCCGATGCGCGCGCCAAGGATGGAATGGTCTTCGTCCCGACCCTTGCCGATGTCATGACAAAGGAGGGCTACGTAGAGCACCTTCCGGTTCACCCCATCCGCAAGGATCGATGACGCCACCGGCAGGTCTTCTTCAAGCTCCCCTCGCTCGATCTGTGCGAGGATGGAGATGCATTGGATGGTGTGCTCGTCGACCGTGTAGGAGTGATACATGTTGAACTGCATCATCGCGACGATGGGTTCGAACTCCGGAATAAATGCCGACAAAAGCCCCAGTTCGTTCATGCGGCGCAGGCCGCGTTCCGGGTTCCCGTGTTTGAGCAGCGTATCGAGAAAGATCGAGCAGGCTTCAGGATCCCGGCGCATCTTGTCGTCAACGAGGGGCAGCGATGCCGTGACGACACGCATGGCATCAGGATGGATCAAGGTACCCGTGCGCAGCGCTTCCTCAAAGATACGAAGCAGGTTCAACTTGTCAGCCAGGAAGCCATCCATATCCCCGATTGTCAGGCGGTTCTGCTTGATCGCGTAGGGGGGCTTTGCCGTTTTCTGGCGCCGGAAAAACCGCATGAGCGCTGGCTCGGTTTTCACATGAGCCTCTTCAAGCGCGGTCAGGAAGATCCGCGTGAGCTCGCCCACCGCCGTTGCATGGCGGAAGTAGTCCTGCATGAAATGCTCAACCGCGCGGCGCCCGGCGCGATCCTCGTAGCCCATGCGTTCGGCCACTTCGACTTGCAGGTCAAAGGTAAGTTGGTCTGCAGCCCGCGCTGTGGCCACGTGAAGGTGGCACCGGATCGCCCAAAGGAACTCCTCGGCGCGCTGGAACGTGTCGAACTCGTCGGCGGTGAAGAGGCCCAGCGGGACGAGGGCGGCGGCATCCCGCACCCCGTGGATGTACTTTGCAATCCAGAAGAGGGATTGCAGGTCGCGAAGCCCCCCTTTGCCTTCTTTCACGTTGGGTTCGACCACATAGCGTTGGCCGCCTTGCTTGCGGTGCCGCTGGTCACGTTCTTCGAGCTTTGCTTCGATGAAATCGCGGGCGGTGGAGCTGAAGAGATCGCTCCAAAGCCGTGCGCGAAGCTCTTCGAAAAGGGCTGCGTCGCCGCCCAAGCTGCGCATCTCAACGAGCGAGGTACGGATGGTATAGTCTTCGCGGGCGAGCTTGAGACAGTCTTTTACGCTGCGTGTCGCATGACCGACCTTTAGCTTCAGGTCCCAGAAGACATAGAGCATCTCTTCCACGAGCTTTTCGGCATCTGCGGCGTCTGCGGCGGGTGTGAGGAAGAGAAGGTCGACGTCGGAATAGAGCGCCATCTCGCCGCGCCCATATCCGCCAACTGCGATGATCGCCATCGTCGCCTTGGGCGGTTTCTCCATCAGATGCGCGGCAGCCAGGTCATGGGTCAGTCGCACGATGGCATCAGTCAGCCGCGCATAGTCTGACGTCACATCACGCGACGCGCGGGGGCGGGCGGCAAGTACGCGGGCAATCTCGGCCCGCGCGTCACTTACGGCTGGCGCCAGCGTCGCAACGATGGCTTTGCGACGGTCGATCTTGTCGGCTTTGCCGGCGGCTGCTTTGCTTGCGGCTTTCGCAAGCGCAGCTTCGTCGAACACCCCCGACAGCGCGAAACGGTCGGGGGTTACTTCATTGGCAGGACTTTCGGGCGTTTCGCCCGCGTTAGAAACCAGTGCCACCGAAGCCCTGAGGTGCTGCTTCGAGCGTCACGACCTCTCCTTCCTGGATGGTGCCGATCGCAAGGCCGCGCTCGTTTGTGCCGTTTGCACGGAAGCGCAGGATACCATTTGCGCCCTGGAAGCCTTGGGCCCTTGTGATCGCCTCGCCGCCAAGCGGGTTGGGGCCGCCCTGAGACACCAGCGCGCCGATCACCGCGATGCCGTCGTAGGCCGTGAACGCAAGCGAATGCGGAGGGCCGCCAAAGGCCGCGCCGTAACGGCTCGAGAACGCGGCAGCGCGAGCACGGTCAGGCATAGCGAACCAGCCACCTTGAACCCCGGAAAGGCTAAAGAGGCGCGGGTCGTTGTCCCAGCGGCTCAGGCCGAGGTACTGGATGCTGTCAGGGCCCATGCCAGCCTCTGGCAGAAGCTCGGCAAGAATGGGAAGCGCACCGGCGCTGGGCGACGTCAGGAAAAGCGCGTCAGCCCCGCTGGAGCGCACTTCGCTTCTGACAGACGAGACCGCATTCGCGATGCCGGGCAGTGTGTTCTCATAGCTCGTGGAGCCCGCGAGCTCGATCCCATTCGAAATCAGCGCGGAGGCGACAGCCGCACGACCGGCTTCACCGGCCACGTTTTGCGCATGGACGACGACGACGCGCGATTTGCCTTGACTGCGGGCGTAGCGCGCGACACGCGTGGCGCTGTTTTGGAACGTTTGGCCCAGCAGGTAGACGTTGCCGCCCGCGATGGCGGTGTTGTTCGAGAAACTCATGACATTGGTGCCTGAGCCGCGCGCCGCAAGACCGACGGCCGCTGCGACCTCGCCGTCGAGTGGCCCAAGGATGATATCTGCCCCAGCTGCGATTGCCTGGCCAGTGGCGGCCACTGCGGTGCCAGCGTCGCGAGCCGTGTTATAGACCGTCAAATTGACTTCAACGCCCTGCAGATCGTTCATCGCGAGGCGTGCCGCATTCTCCAGGCTCAGCGCGATGGCATCGAGCTCTGCGACACCAGAGCCACCGGGTACAAGCAAGGCCACGTCGACACTGCCGCCAGAACCCACGCCGGGCAGGCCGGTCGAGACTGGCACATCACAGGCCGCGAGGGCGCCAAGTGAGCCCACAAGGGCAAACGCTCGCACCGCGTTGCGCATCCGCTTGAAAAACGACACCATGTTTACACTCCCATCTGAGGCCGGGGTCACCGCATCCGGCGTGGCGGCATAATGCGGAACTTGGCAGGGACGGTCGAGTCATGAATTGGAACAGGCAGACACTGGCGCCAGGTCTATACCTTGTGGCAACACCCATCGGGACGGCGCGAGACATTACATTGCGCGCGCTGGACGTGCTCGCGTCCGCTGATGTGCTCGCTGCGGAGGACACGCGCACACTCCGTAAGCTTATGGATTTACACGCCGTCCCTCTCGAGAACAGGCCGCTTTGGAGCTATCATGACCACAGTCGTACCGGCGATCTGCGCCGCGTGGTTGACGCAATTTCTTCTGGGCAATCCGTCGCTTACGCCTCCGAGGCCGGTACGCCACTCATTGCCGATCCGGGCTATGAGCTGGTGCGCGCGGTGCGGGATGCGGGCGGGCTTGTGACGTCGGCGCCCGGCCCATCCGCCCTGGCCACGGCGCTCTCCATCGCGGGGCTGCCGACAGATGCGGTCCACTTCGCGGGCTTCTTGCCGTCCAGCCGTCAGGCGCGGCGCACTGCCTTGGCCGAGCTTGGTCAGATCGCGGCGACGGTGGTGCTCTACGAGTCGCCCAAACGCGTGGCCGCTTGCCTCGCGGATGCCGCCGAGGTTCTCGGTGACCGACCGGCTGCGCTTGCCCGCGAGCTTACCAAACGTTTCGAGGAGGTGCGCCAGGGATCCCTGGCCGAGCTTGCCGCGTCTACCGCCGAGACACCGCCAAAGGGCGAATGCGTCATTCTCATAGACCGGGCCGCACAAGGGGCTGCTGAGGCGGTGGACCTCGATGCGGCCCTTCATGATGCATTAACCAAGATGAGCCTAAAGGAAGCCGTCACCGCCGTGTCCGGGGCACTCGGCCTCCCGCGGCGCAAGGTCTACCAGCGCGCGTTGGAGCTGAAATCATCGGGGTAGGGCATGAGCGGTATCGTCTCGCATCTGAAAGGCGCAGCCTCTGAGGACCAGGTGGCGATGCTTTACGAAAAGCGGGGCGCGACGATCGTCGCCCGACGGTGGATGGGGGACGGTGGCGAGATCGACCTGATTTGCGAGCAAGCGGGCCAGATCATCTTCATCGAAGTGAAGTCTTCGGCCACGATCGCCCGGGCTTTGGAAAGCCTTGGTCCCCGCCAGATCAAGCGGCTCCTGGCAAGCGCCTCTGATTTTCTCTCACGCCAGCCGAGCGGTGCGCTGACCGATATGCGCTTTGATGTGGCCGCCGTCGATGGCACGGGGCGCATTGAAATCGTAGAGAATGCGCTGATGGCGTGAGCATGGGCGTTGCAGAGCCGCGTCCCAAGGTCCATCTAGTCGTGAAATGACGACCGCCACGGAGGCCCCATGCTCAACGTCGCTTTCCAGATGGACCCTATCGAACATGTCGATATCGACGCTGACTCGAGCTTCCGGCTCGCAGAAGAAGCGCAAAAGCGTGGCCACTCGCTGTTCGTCTATACGCCCGATCAGCTTGTCTTCGATGAAGGCACGGTGACGGCCACGGGCCGTGCGGTGACGGTGCGCCGTGAGAAGGGCAATCACGTGACGTTCGGGCCCATGGAGACCCGCCCGCTCAGTAGTTTTGACGTGGTCTGGCTGCGTCAGGACCCGCCCTTTGACATGGGCTACATCACGACGACCCACTTGCTGGAGCTTGTGCATCCCGAAACGCTGGTGGTGAACGATCCTTTCTGGGTGCGGAACTTCCCCGAAAAGCTTCTTGTGCTGCGGTTCCCGGATCTGACGCCGCCCACGTCGATCGCGCGCGATCTTGAGGCACTCAAAGCCTTCCGCGAACGGCACGGCGATATCATCATCAAACCCCTTTACGGCAAT
>JBCBFV010000001.1:0-44257 GCA_038527425.1 Pseudomonadota bacterium | reverse complement strand
GCCTCCGGCCCCGTGGACGGCTGGACGCAGATGATCGTCTACCGCGCGGACAAGTTCGCCGAAGCAGGCCTCGAGCCGCCAACCTCCTACGCTGCTGTGGAAGCAGCGCTTGAGGCGCTTCACAACCCGCCAGAGATGTACGGCTTTGTTGCCGCCACGAAGGTGGACGAGAACTTCATGAGCCAGGTTCTCGAGCATGTCTTCCTCGCCAACGGCGTCTCGCCGGTGAACGAAGGTGGCGCAGCCGAGCTCGACCTCGCCGCAACGACCGAAGTCCTCGACTTCTACAAAGCGATCGCAGAAGCGTCCCCTCCCGGTGAACTCTTCTGGCAGCAGTCCCGCGAACTCTACTTCGCAGGTCAGGCGGCCATGATCATCTGGTCCCCGTTCATCCTGGACGAGCTTGCAGGTCTTCGTGACTCCGCTCCGCCCACGATCAACGACGACCCGACCTCCTCCGAGCTCGCGTCCAAGACCGGTATCGTGACCACCTTCGCTGGCCCGTCCAACCCGGATGGCGCAGCTTGGGGCGACGTTCGTTACTTCGGCATCACCAACGACGCCGACACGGATGCCGCGATGGAGTTCGTGAAGTTCTCCATGGACGAAGGTTACACGCAGACGCTGTCCATCGCGCCTGAGGGCAAGTTCCCCGTGCGCCGTGGTAACGCCGATAACCCGACTGCTTTCCAGGAAGCATGGGCACAGCTTGACGTGGGCATCGACCGCCGTGCGCCGCTGGGCGACCTCTACGAACAGTCGATGATCGACGAAATCGTGGGCGGCCTCGACGTGGCCCAGCGCTGGGGCGTTGCGGAAGGCCAGCTGGCGCTGGCGTCCAAGATGATCAACTCCCAGATCGTGAACCGCGTGGTGCGTCAGTACATCGACGGCGAAATTGACGCCGCCGCTGCTGTCGCCGCGATGAACGAGCAGCTCGCAGCCATCGAGTAAGCCAACCCGGCAGCCCCGGGCACGCGTCCGGGGCTGCCCCTAACGGTGAGAAGCGCCATGTCAGACATCTCCGCACCAAAGGGCACAGGCCCCCTCGCGAAGCGCGAAGCGCGTCTCGCCTGGTCGCTGCTCTTTCCAACGATTGCGATCGTATCGCTCGTCGTGATCCTGCCGCTTCTTGCGATCTTCTGGATCAGCTTCAAACCCATCGGCCTGGCTGACCTGCGCCCCGTCGCGCCTGTCGTCCGCGAGGACCTGCGCAACGCCGGTGACCCCGATCAGGCCGTGCGCTACCGCCTGCAAAACCGTAGCCAAGACACGCCGATCGAGAACGTGGTCTTCTTCGACACCGTCCCCGCTGGCGCGACACTCGGCGAATTGCCCGAGGTCTGTGAGCTCAGCGGCGCAGCGCTCACCTGCACCATCGGCACGCTGGAGCCCGGCGAACGCCTGACATACCTCATTCCTGTGACGCTCGACGGCGATCTCGAAACACTCGAAGATGCCCTCGAAGACGACACCGAGGCCCGCGCCACCGGCGACGCGGACTCGATCCTCACAAACACCGAATTCAGCCTCGAGAACTTCGCCCGTATCTTTGACGGGGATGAGTTCCTGACGGTGATGTGGGCCACGATCTTCTATACGGTCTTCGGCACCATCGGCGCCCTTCTCTTCGGCCTTTTCGCTGCGCTCTTGCTGAACAAGAGCTTCCGGGGCCAAGGCATCCTGCGAGGCCTCTACCTCTTCCCCTACGTGGCGCCCGTGATCGCGGTGGCCTTTACCTGGGTGAACCTCTTCGACCCCTTCTCGGGCTCGGCGAACGCGCTGCTCGTGCAGATGGGCGTGACCACGCAGACCATCAACTTCTTCGGGGAACGCCCGCTCGCCCTCATCATGGTCACGGTCTTTGAGATCTGGCGCTATTTCCCGCTGTCCTTCCTCTTCATCCTCGCGCGGATGCAGTCGATCGACACCGATATGTATGAAGCCGCGGACATGGACGGCGCCTCACCCTTCCAGAAGTTCTGGTACCTGTCGCTGCCGATGCTCCTTGGCATCCTGTCGGTGCTGTTCCTCTTGCGCTTCATTTGGACCTTCAACAAGTTCGACGACATCTTCCTGCTGACAGGCGGTAACGCCGGGACGCGGACGCTGACGGTGAACGTCTATGAACAGGCCTTCGCGATCTCGAACATCGGCGCGGGTGCTGCGGTGGCAGTGGTGATCTTCGCCTGCCTCCTCGGCTTCAGCTTCTTCTTCTTCAAATTCATCAGCCGGGAGGAAGGGCTATGAGCTTCCTACGTTACGGATACATCACCGGCCCGATCATCGGCGCTGTATGGATCTTTGTTCTGGCGACGACGGTGGCGATCACCATGTCCTTTGCCACGGGCGATCCGTTCCGACCGACACTTTGGCTTTCGCTCGCGATCGGCGCAGTCTTGGGGCTGGGCGCTGGCTGGGAGATGAGCTCGCGGCTCAAAGCAGCGGCCATCGCAGCGGTGATCTTTGTTCTCACCCTCGTAGGTTTCGGCCCGATGGTCATGGAGACGAGCGCCTTCAACGCGGTCTTCGCAGCGGGCGCGCTGGCGGTGATCAGCGGCTGGTCGCTGGCCAAGATCATGGAGGATTGCCCCATGGGCGCGCTCACCCGCCACGAGATGGAGGAGGCCTGGATCCGCTTCCTCACCGGCTTTGGCTACATCTTCTTCACCGCGATCGTGCTCATCCCTTTCTACGTCATGGTCATGACCTCGCTGAAATCACAGTCGGCGCTTTTGCAGAACCCACTCGACTTCTCACTGGACCTCGACAAAGGCTGGGCGCTCTTCCGCAGCTATCAGGAGCTTTTCGCGGACTTTAACTTCGGCACCTACCTCTGGACCTCGTTCTACGTCTCGGTACTGACAGTCTTCATCACGCTGGCCTTCTCGATCCCGGGTGCCTACGCGGTGGCGCGGCTGCAGTTCAAAGGCCGCGCGGCGTTCTCCCGCTCGATCCTTCTGATCTACATGGTGCCGATGATCGTTCTGGCGCTGCCGATCTACATCGCCTTCTCGGTCACCGGGCTGCGCAACACGATCCTCGGCATCGTGCTGATCTACCCGGTCACGACCATCCCCGTGGCGCTTTACATGCTGCAGGGCTACTTCCGCGGCCTACCGGCGGAGGTTGAGGAAGCGGGCCTGATGGACGGCCTCAACCGCCTGCAAGTGATCTGGAAAATCACCCTGCCGCTGGCGCTGCCCGCGCTGGCCTCGGTGAGCCTTTATGTCTTCATGATCGCCTGGAACGAGTTCCTCTTGGCCTTCATGCTGCTCGATGACCCAGACATCTTCACACTGACGCGCGGCATCGCCTCGCTCAACTCTTCAGAGATCCCACGTGAACACCTCATGGCCGGTGCGGTTATCGCAACCGTCCCCGTCATGGCGCTGTTCCTCGGCCTCGAGAAATTCATGACCAAGGGCCTCACGGCCGGGAGTGTCAAAGGATGAATACGCAAGTTACGCCCTCTATGGACGAACAAGCCCGCGCAATCCTTCGCGGCAATGATCGGGGCGGCTACACCGTGCCCACGGCTGGCCTCTATCCCTACCAGTGGAACTGGGACTCGGCCTTCGCAGCCTGGGGCTTCGCTACCTTCGATCTGCCCCGCGCCTGGGCCGAGATGGACACGCTCTTCACCGGGCAGTGGGACAACGGGATGGTCCCGCACATCCTCTTCCACAAAGCCGATCCCGGCTACTTCCCCGGACCCGACGTCTGGTCCGGCATTGGCCCGATCCCATCCTCGGGCATCAGCCAACCGCCCGTAGCCGCCAGCTTTGCCCGCCGCGTCTACGATATGGACCCCGAAGCAGGCCGCGCGCATATGGCCGAACTCTTCCCCAAGATGGCCGCGTGGCACCGCTGGTTCATGGATTGGCGCCTCGATCAAGGCGCGGTGTGCATCACGCATCCTTGGGAAGCCGGTCGCGACAATACGCCGGACTGGGATGGCGCCATGGCGGGCATCGATCCCGTGGGCGTGGGCGAATACACGCGCCGCGACACGAGCCACGTCGACCCGTCCATGCGTCCGACCAAGTACGACTACGATCGCTACATTTGGCTCGTTCAGCTGGGTCGCCGTCTGAAGTGGGATGAGGCCGCGCTGCTGAAGGAGAACCCCTTCCGCGTGGCAGACCCCACAATGACGTTCATCCTGCTCCGGGCCCAGCGCGATCTGGCCTACCTCGGCCGCGAACTGGGCGAGGACGTCAGCGAAATCGACGCGGCCATCGCGACGCTCGAAGCCGGTTCTGAGACGCTCTGGAACCCCACGCTCGGGTGCTACGATGCTCGCGACGCGCGGTCCGGCGAATGGGCGAATTGCGTCTCGAACGCCTCGTTCCTGTGCTGGTACGCCGGCCTCGACCACCCGGAGATGGAGGCGCAGTACGACCGTATCGCGTCGATATGCACCTACCCCGTGCCGAGCCACGACCCCTCTTCCGACCGCTTCGACGCCAAGCGCTATTGGCGCGGGCCGACCTGGGGGATCATGAATGCCCTCATCGGCATAGGGCTCGAGGAACGCGGGCTCACCCAACGCGCAGCAGACTTGCGCGAAGCGACAGCCGACGTGATCACGCGCCACGGCTTTGCAGAATACTTCGACCCCCACACCGGCGGCGCTGCCGGTGGCGGGACCTTCACCTGGACAGCAGCAATCTGGCTCGCATGGGCCTCGCCCTCACAAGGACAAGCGTAATGGGAGCAATCAAACTCGAAGCCGTCGAGAAATGGTACGGCGAAGTGCAGGTCATCAAGGGTGTGGACCTCGAAATCAACGACGGTGAGTTCGTGATCTTCGTGGGCCCCTCCGGCTGCGGCAAGTCCACACTCTTGCGCATGATTGGCGGTCTGGAAGAGACCTCGCGCGGGGCGATCAAGATCGACGATCGCGACGTGACGCCGGAGCCGCCCGCCAAGCGCGGCCTGACCATGGTGTTCCAGAGCTACGCGCTCTACCCCCACATGTCCGTCCGCGACAACATGGGCTTTTCGCTCAAGACCGCTGGTGCGCCCAAGGCAGAGATCGCGGAGAAGGTGAACAAGGCTGCAGAAGTCCTGAAGCTTGATGCCTATTTGGACCGTCGGCCTAAGGACCTCTCCGGTGGTCAGCGCCAGCGCGTGGCGATTGGGCGTTCCATCGTGCGTGATCCCACCGCCTTCCTCTTTGATGAGCCGCTGTCGAACCTCGACGCCGCGCTCCGGGTGGAAATGCGCTACGAGATCGCGAAACTGCACCAGAGCCTCGGCGCCACGATGATCTACGTGACCCACGACCAGGTCGAAGCGATGACGCTGGCCGACAAGATCGTGGTCCTCGAATTCGGCAAGATCGCTCAGGTGGGATCGCCTCGCGAGCTCTATGAGCGCCCGGCCAACCGCTTTGTGGCGCAATTCATCGGCTCGCCCAAGATGAACGTAATCCCCTGCTCTACAGACGCAGGAAGCTACATGCTCGACGGCGGACGTGGCGGCACCTATTCGCGCAGCGCTGCGGCGGTCGATCTGGGCATTCGTCCGGAGCACATCGAAGTGGGCGCAGCAGGTGAAGGTGCTATCGACGCGACAATCGACGTGGTCGAATACCTCGGCGCGGATTGCTTCATCATCCTCGACGTCGGCAGCCTGGGTCAGATGACCGTACGCGCCAGCGGCGAGACGGAGCTGAAGCCCGGCGAAAAGGTCGGCCTCATCTTCCCGGAAGAGCGTCTGCACTTCTTCGATAAAGACGGCCTCGCCGTTACCTGATCATCCGGGTCCTCCCGCCTTGGCTCCTTTCGGGGGGCCAGGGCAACCGTGCTTCCAACAAGCCTGTTTTCCTGCACCTTCCGGCAGCTGCTAAACGGCCTGCGCCGTTTCATTGATCTGCTGAACCATCCACTGATGCGCGGCGCTGTTGGCATCCCTCTCATGGGTCACCGCATCGAGCCCAAAGTAACTGTCGGCGATGGGCAGTTCGCGATGGGTCAAACCAAATCGCCCCGCGTGCTCTTTGGCCACCTTCTCGGGCAAGGAGGCGATCAGGTTCGTGCGCCCCAGTACGGCCAGCGCCGTGAAGAGCGAAGGCACTACAGTCCGCACCCGCCTGCCCAGGCCTGCGAGCTGTAGAGCATGATCGACCATGTGACGCCTGTAGCCCGAGGGTGAAACCAGCAAGTGATCGGCTCCGGCAAAGGCCTCCAACGTCAAGGGCGCCGTGAAGAGAGGATGATCATTCTGCGCAACCGCCACATATCGCTCGGAATAGAGCCGCTCCCGCGTCAAACTTGGATGGTCGATAAACGTGTCTTCAAAATAGCCGACCACCAAGTCGATGCGGCCATCCAATAAAGCCTGCAAGGCCTGCTCGTTGCTGAACTGGAAGCTTTGGACCGACACCCGAGGCGCCAATTCCTGAAGGCGGGAAACAAGCTCCGGCAAGATCGTTGCAAGCTCAAAATCGAACGCGGCGAGGCGAAACTCCATGGCAATGTCGCTGGGATCAAAGGGCGCGGACGGGGCCAGCGTTAAAGACAGGATGTTCACAACTTCCCGGATCTTTGGCTCGAGCTCCCGCGCGACGGCCGTTGGCTCCATGCCGTGGGAACGCCTTAGGAATAAAGGATCGCCGTACACTTCGCGCATGCGGTTGAGCGCGTGACTTACGGCGGGCTGGGTAAGGCTCAGCTCCTCAGCTGCCTTTGTCCCTTTGCGGTGCCGCATCATCGAAAGGAAGACCATCAGGCTCGCCGGATCGATGCGCCTGATATTCACCTGATTAATATCTGTCATTAAGTATATTCAATAGCTGAATCCCCTTTGCTTGCCTAGCCTTCCTGCAGACCGGGGGCGCTGCGCCCACGAGGTCATGCGTTCTCGCATCTTCAGGGAGAGAAAAATGTTCATGAAAAAGACAATCGCGCTCGGAGCTTTCGCCACGCTCCTAGGAACGGCAGCACTGGCGGGCGGTCATGCAAACTGCGGCCCCGAAGGCCAGTCGGTGCGCGTTCTGGGGTCCGACTTCCCCGCGATTCAGGCCGTGACAGCGACGGCCGAGGCAAACTGTAGCGGCGCGACATCCGAATTCGTCGTTAACCTGCGTGACGATACGCGCGACATGATGAACCAAGCGCTGACGCCGACGCCGGCTCAGTTCAGCTCGGTCATCGTCGCGAACTCCACGCTGACGCAGCTGATGAACGACGGCCTCGTGCGCCCGCTCGACGATCTTGTCGCAAAGTACGGCGGCGATCTGAACCCGAACCAGTTCATCACGCTCGACGGCAACATCATGGCCGTGGCTTTCATGGCCAACTCGCAGCACCTCTATTCCCGCACCGACATCCTGGAGCAGGCCGGCGTTGAGGGCATCCCCTCCACAGTCGAGGAAATGGTTGCTGCAGCCGAAGCCATCCGCGCGGCCGGTATCATGGAGCACCCCGTCGTCATGAACGCCACCGGCTGGAACATGGGCGAGCTCTTCAACCTCTTCTACTTCGGCCACGGCGGTGAGCTCTTCAAGCCGGGATCGGCAGAGCCCAACATCAACAATGAGACCGGTATCGCGGCACTGGAAGCCATCGCGGCCCTCGCCGAATACGCGCATCCTGACTACCTGAGCCACGCCTCCAACGAGACGCAGGGCCTCTGGGAAGCAGGTCAGGCGGCCCTGGGCATCATGTGGGGTTCCCGCGGTGGCGCGATCCTCGACGACGAGGGATCTTCCCCTGAAGTCATCGAAAACACTGTCCTGTCCTCGGCCCCGACCGTGGGCGGTGGAGACACGCCAGTGGCGACGCTCTGGTGGGACGGCGTGACGATCGCGGCAAACATCAGCGACGAAGAGGCCGAGGCCGCCTTCGCATCGCTCGTGAGCGCGCTCAACCCGGCCCTCATGGAAGACCACAACGACGATGCCATCTGGCTTGTGGACGGGTTCATGCCGGGTCCGGCGGCTGCCGGCGTGGCGGCGACGGCACAGGGCGGCGCACGCCCCTACCCGATGATCCCCTACGTGAACCTGATGCATAACGCGGCTTCCGCCGAGCTTGCAGACTTCCTGAAAGGCGACGAGTCCGCTGCGGACACGCTCGCTGATATCGAAGCTGCCTACATCACTACCGCGAAGGAAGCTGGCTTCCTTCAGTAAAGGCGCGTCTCTCCCGCGCCCAACCGGGGCCGCCCCTGACGGCCCCGGTTCCCCCATCGCCTTTGAAAGCGATTTCCCATGCCGCATCGCACATTCTTCTGGTTCATCCTGCCGACGCTCTCGGCAATGCTCCTCTTCATCGCGCTGCCGATCGTCTCGGTCGCTGTGCAGTCGATGTATGTGGAGCACGAACAGGTCCTCGTCGTCTCTGAAAGCTGCGGCCCCTTCGGCTGTACCGAGACCACAAAGGTCGACCTAGACGCCACTGAGGAGCTGCGAGAGGCGCAACCTCTCGGGCGTTTCAACGGTCTTGGCACCTACATGAACCGCGCCCACCTCGCGACGGCAGAGATTGCCGCGGCATGGCGGTCGTCCACCGGGCTTGGATCCTTCCTGGCGGCCGTCTTCGATTTGCCCTTCTACAAAGCGCTGGCCTTCACGCTAACCTACACAGCGGTCGTGACGCCCTTTGTCATCGTGCTGGGCCTCGCGATTGCGCTTGGCGTCAACAACCTGCCGCGCATGTTCAAAGGGCCGACGATCTTTATCTCGCTCCTCCCGATGATCGTGACGCCCCTCGTGGGCGCCCTGATCCTCTTTTGGATGGTGGACGGTGACGGCATCATCGGTGCGACCATCCAGAATATCTTCAACGACCCCTCGCTCAGTCTGAAATCCACGACCGCGCTCAACTGGGTGATGCTGATCGTCTACGGCATCTGGTCGTCGCTCCCCTTCAGCTTCATCGTCTTCTACGCCGGCCTTCAAACCGTCCCGGAAGAGCAGATGGAGGCGGCCATGCTCGACGGCGCCTCCCGCTGGCAGCGCACGATCTACGTGACCGTCCCGCATCTGATGCCGCTCGTCGTCTTCATCACGCTCATCCAGCTGATGGACAACTTCCGCGTCTTCGAGCCCATCATCAGCTTCCAGGCGGAGGCGCATGCAAGCTCGCTCAGCACGATCATCTATCAAGACCTCATCGCCGCCGGTAACCCGCTCTATGGCTCGGCGGGCGCGACGTCGGTGCTGACCATTATCGGCGTGGCAATCCTGCTGACCCCGGTGCTCATCCGCACCTGGCGCGATTTCAACGCGAAAACCCACTAAAGGAGACGGCCCCATGGCAACCAAAGCTCAATCCCGTCTCACCGCTGGCAAGGTCATCTCTCTTGGCCTCGTGGCACTCTGGCTCATCATCGCGGCCTTCCCGTTCCTCTGGACGGCGTGGGGCTCCTTAAAGGTGGAAGGGGACTTCTTCTCGAAGGCCGACTGGACGAACGCCATCTACGGCGTGCGCACCCAGATCGAGACCGGATCCGCCTTTACCGGCAACGGCTATGAGGGCGCCTGGATCCAGGAAGGGTTCTGGCGTGCGGTCCTGAACTCGGGAATCGTGGTGGTCTTTACGGTGATCATCTCGCTCACCTTCGGCACGCTGGGCGGGTACGCCCTGGCGCGATCGGGCTTCCGGTATGCGTTCTGGATCCTGATGGCGGCGCTCGTCTTCCGCGCGATGCCCCATATCACGCTGGTCTCCGGCTACCTCCTGCCGTTTTTTGAATGGAACGTCTGGGGCATCCTGCCCACGACCATTATCGTCCTCGTGGCGATCAACCAGCCCTTTACGCTCTGGATGCTGCATTCCTTCTTCCTCAACATCCCCAAAGACCTCGACGAAAGTGCCATGGTCGACGGCTGCACGCGCTTCCAAGCCTTCCGCGAAGTGATCATGCCCGTCATGTGGCCCGGCGTGATCACCACCGGCCTCTTCTCGTTCCTTCTGGCCTACAACGACTTCACGGTGACGCGGATGCTGCTGAGCCAAGAGAACGAGACAATGATCCCAAAGATCGCGAGCTTCATGGGCTCCACGCAGGTGCAGGGTAACGTGATGTTCGCCGTGGCTGCGGTGGTCTCGGCCACGGTGCCGCTGATCATGCTCATCATGTTCTTCCAGCGCCAGATCGTGAGCGGGCTGACGGCGGGGGCTGTGAAGGGATGACCTATCTGAAAGCCGACGGGTTTGTCGGTGCACGGACATGACCGCCTGCAAGACCGACGAACCAATGACTGACATCCACACGTTCAACAAAGCCGCCCTCGCGCCCCTTCGTGCCGCGATGGTGGACTTTCAGGCCCGCGCCGTGTGCAAAGCGCTCGAAGACCTCGTCGCCCCAGATTGCGTATTTCACATGCCATTTCCCTTTGGCGACCTGATCGGACCAAAGGCCTATTTCGACACCTGCTACGCCCCGCTTCTCAATGCCATGCCGGACCTCGAGCGCCGTGATTGGATCGTCATGTCCGGCCCCACTGAACATGGCGCCGACTGGGTTGGGTGTGGCGGTCACTACATGGGTACCTTCGTGGCCCCGTGGCTCGACATTTTTCCCAACGGGCATCTCACCCACATGCGCTTTCACGAGTTCTATCGTTTCGAGGAAGGGCGCGTCGTCGAGGTCCAAACGCTCTGGGACATTCCTGAGGTGATGATGCAGGCCAACGCTTGGCCGATGGCTCCGTCTCTCGGCCTGGAGTTCTGCATTCCCGGCCCCGCCACACAGGACGGCTTTGTCCCCGGCCCACGGGATGAAGCGCGGTCGCAGGCGTCGTGTGATCACGTGGTGACCATGCTCACCCATATGAAAAAACATCCCAGCCAGGGTGGGCCAGAGGTGATGGAGATGCCGCGTTTTTGGCACGAGCGCATGAACTGGTATGGTCCCGCGGGCATCGGCACGGGCCGCGGCGTCGCCGGTTTCCGGAATTGGCACCAAATCCCTTTCATCAACGCCATGCCCGACCGTGGGCAATACGTGGACGAGATAACCTACCACTTCTTCGGGGACGGCGATTACTGCGCTGTGACGGGCTGGCCCAATATGATCCAAACCATCACGCAAGGTGGTTGGATGGGCATCGCCCCCGCCGGGCAGCGCATCACGATGAAGAGCTTGGACTTCTGGCGGATGGAAAACGGGAAGATCCGAGAGAATTGGGTGATGGTCGACCTACTCGACGCCTATGACCAACTTGGCGTGGACGTGTTTGCGCGCCTGCGGGAGTTCAACAAGACGCGCGTCAGCGGCAGCCTGCCCTTCCCGATTGGCGCGATCTGAGACCGGGCCAGATCACGATGACCGAAGCTAGAAATGCACCGCGAGACGCAGACCGCCCCAGTGCCTTTCACCCACATAGATAGGAGCCGAGATATCCTTCATCATCGCGAACTCGCCCCCACCCATGTCGCGACGGTAGGTTTGCTGCAGGAACGGCGCGACATTGCGGCCAGCTTTGAGGCCCACGCGGTCGTCAAATATCCTGCGGTTCCGGCAATGCGCCGCGTTCCAAACAGGATCGTCGCTCGGCGGGCGTGAGAACTTGTGATTGTGGGTCGGCAGGTAACCGTTCAGATCGACGGCCGCGCAGAAAACCACGCTTGCATCAAAGGCGAGAGCGGCTTCCTGGATCTCAGGCAGGTTTTGATCGGTGAACTCAGTAAACCGCGTCGTGAACTGTTTGGGGTTGGTATTTGGGATCGGCGTATAGGCAATATCGAAGAGCGCCTCCTCCGAGATCTCTCCTTTGGCGACTGCCTCCGTGAAGCGCTGCGAAATCTGCGCCGCCGCGGATTGAACATAGGTGATAAACGGCGTGTCGAAGGTCGATCCACCCGCAGCCGCGGCGCTCTGAACCATTTCTTCTGAGATATCCACGAGGCGATCCGTGCGCGCGCGCGCGTCAGCAATGCCCTCGGTCGTTTCCTGGATCGATCCGTCGATGTCGGTCACGGAAGGGCCAAAGCGCGCAACCGCATGGCGCATCTGCTCGATATCCTCGGCGATCTTCGACATCTGGCTTTGGCTTGCCTTCAGCGTCGCCTGGAGCTGGGTAAGATTGACATCATTCTCCGTTGATTTGTCGATCACCTCTGCGGCTTGAGCCGCGATGTTCTGAGATTCCTCGGCGATCTCCAGAACCCAGTTTGCGAGGTTGTCGACGCTGTCTGAAATCTGGACGGCGGCAGTGCTCGTCTGCTGGGAAAGCTCGTTGATCGCATTGGCGACTACGGAGAACCCTCGCCCCAAATCCCCTGCACGGGCGGCCTCGATCTTGGCGTTGATCGCCAGGATGTTCACCTGTCGCGCCACCCCGGCGATGAGCTGGTTGTTAGATCGAACGGCCTCAAGCGTGTCGTCTATGGAGGAGGTACGGGAGGACAGTTCGTGCACCCAACTGGCAACCTCGCGGGCGGTTTGATCCGACGCGCGCACCCCCGAAATCGTGCGCATGGCGGCGGCCTGAGCCTCCTCATGGGCCTGCGAAAGTCCCTGACCGGCAAAATCAACCGAGTCCGTCTTTTCCATGACCGTCTGCGTTTCCAAAATGAGCTCGGAAACAGAATGCCTTTGCGACGCCGACAGCTCAGACAGACGATCGAAGAAACCAGCGACATCAACGATCTCGAACCCCAGCGCGCCGGCTGAGGTGAGTAGCTTCATGAGTTGGTCCGCAGAAAGCGCGGTATCATGCTTGGTCATAAAGGCCTTTCGGGTGGCTTCGCGCCGTTTACCCGACCACTGGTTTCCAACTCCCTAAAGGCGACCAACTCCACTCACCGACGCGCGATTGGCGGTAACCGCGCGCCGGATCTAGCTATGGCCCCGTCACACAACCACGACATTGCCCCGTTTGCGTCCCGTCTCCACGTAGCGGTGGGCCTCGACGAGGTCGGTAAAGGGGTAGGTGCGATCCATCACAGGCGCGAACTTCTGCTCAGCCATCAAGGCGAGCACCTCCGCGAGTTCCTCGCGATGCAAAGCGGGCGGGGCCATGCCAGCGGCGGCAAATTTGGCGCGCTTGCCCCCAAAGAGAGAGCTCAGAACCATATCCCGGAAAAGCCCCAAGCCGAGCACCGGGCAAGTGTATTCTCCTTTCGGCGCCAGCGCACGCTTCGCCGCGCCAAACGACGCGATACCCAGCGTATCAAAGATGACATCGTATTTGGCCCCGCGCTGCAGAGGGTCCTGAGCCCGGTAGTCGACCGCAAGGTCGGCTCCCAAGCTGGTCAGGAGGTCAAGGTTGCGCGCGCTCGCGCTTGCGGTGACGTCGGCACCCAGCGCCTTCGCGAACTGGATCGCCGCAGTCCCGAGGCTGCCCGCGCCACCAAGGATCAAGATCTTTGCGCCGGGATGTAGCTGGGTGACGCGCGTCAGGAAATGCCACGACGTCAGGGCCCCGTCACACAAAGTGGCGGCTTCCTCGTAGCTCACGGCATCAGGCTTGGGCATAAGGCTGCCAGCAGCGTCGATACAAATATGGCTCGCATTGGCACCGAACTGCATGCCGGCCTCTCCGAATATCGCTTGGCCTACCCTGAAGTCAGATACGCCCTCGCCGATGGCCACAACATCGCCAGCAAAGCAGGTGCCGGACAGGCCAGAGCGCGGGCGCGACAGGCCCAGAAAGAGCCTCGCGAATTTAGGTTGACCAGCCCGCATCATACCATCGGCGCGCGACACGGCCGAGGCGCGTATCCGGACGAGGACTTGCCCAGCACCGGGTTGGACAATTGTGCGTGTGACGGGAACGAGGACTTCCGGGCCGCCATAGCGGCTGACGTCCCAAGCGTTGAATGTGTCTTCCATGGTAATCTCCTTTCGAAACTACGGCAGGAGATAGAGGATGTATTTTGATCCTATAATTGACTAAGAAGAACCACAATGGATCAAAAATGAACCGCTAGATATGGATTGGAAATCGCTTCCTGCGTTCCTTGCCGTCGCGCGCACCGGCTCCCTTAGGGCGGGGGCCGAGCAATTGGGTGGCACTCATGCCACCGTCCGACGGCAGGTTGAGGCTTTGGAAGCCCAGCTTGGCACAACGCTCTTTCGGCGCGCGGCAGCCGGGCTCACGCTCACAGCTGCGGGGCGGCGCCTGCTGCCGCAAGCCCTCGAGGCGGAGACCTCGCTCCTGAAGGGGTTTAGTGCCGTGAAAGGCCTCGATAGGGAGGCCTCTGGTAGCATCCGCCTCTCCGCCGACCCGCTGACCGCGCATTACCTCCTTGCGCCAGTTCTGGCCGAATTCGCCGAGCTTTACCCGGATATCGAGATCGAGCTGAAGCTTTCGTACTTCCTCGACTCGATCGAGAAGGACGAAACCGACATCTCGGTACGGCACGTGCTTGAGGTCGATGAAGAAGCCGTGGGCCGCAAACTGTTCCCGCTGTCGATCGGGGTCTTTGCATCCCGAAGCTACATCGATGGCGCGCTGCCAAATGCGGGGCCGAAGGGCAAAGGCTTGACCTGGATCGGATACGGGGACGTGCCCGAGATGCGCGCCATGGTTGACGCCACGCCCTTCTCACAGGCTCGCGTACGTCACGCCATTGCGGATCCGCAGATGCACCTGCATCTGGCCCGCGCGGGTGGCGGCATGACGTTCCTTGCCAATTGGGTCCCGTCCGTTTTCCCGGAGCTACAGCGCGTCCCGGGGACGAAACTCGATCAACAGCGGTCCACTTGGATCCTGCTCCACAGCGGGTTGCGTCGTGTGAAGCGCGCGCGGCTGCTTGTCGACTACCTAAGCGCTGCCCTTATCGAGCGGCGCAGCGACTTTATCGGCAAGTAGGCCGCCCGCCGCTCAGGCCGTCAGCACAACGTCCATTTGCACGTTGAGATCATGCTCCACCGCGTCGAGCAGGTATGACGCAACCGCCTCGCGAGAGACAAAGCCGTTCCGCCATGTTGCCGGGTCTTCAAGGACGGTCGCGGCCCCGTCCGCAGGCCTATTGGTCAGGATGACGGGACGCGCGATTGTCCATGCCATGTCGCTCGTTTCAATCAAGGCCTCCTGGCGCGTCTTGTCCTCGTACACGCGGCCCAGGACCAGCCCATGTCCAAAGCGCGCCAAGCTCATCATCGAAGATCGGCTGCGACCAGCGCCATAGCCCGTCACGACAACCAGACGCGACACCCCCGCGTTGGTCATAGCCTCTAGCAGGATTTCGGTGCTCTTCGAAAAAAGCGTCTCATGCTCCCACACCATGGAGAGCCTCTCGCGAATACCCAGCGTCACGATAACCGCATCAACACCCTTGAGCGCACGCTCGATATCATCGTGGTTGAGCGCGTCACCGGCCATGCGATCAACAGAAGGATGCGGCTGTAACGTGTCCGCCGATCGCGCAAAGGCACGGACCTGCATGCCGCGAAACAGCGCCTGTTCCATGCAGTGTTTGCCAATGCCTGAGGTGGCGCCGACGATCAAAAGACGCTTGTCCATGGGTGTTCCTTGTCTTGCGGTGACCCTTCGACATTTAGGTAGGTTTTGGTGAGGTCCAGTGCTGCGGTCGAAGACGCTGCGACGCTTCGTCAAGAAAGCTGGATTGCGGGCCACCAATTCTATCTGGAGGGCTGTGAGACACTCAGAACCCACCCCCTTCGCAAGGCTTTTTCAGCTTGTGGTCGGCCTTCTGCGCCTGCCCCCAGGACGTCGCCGCATTGCTGTGGCGTTTGCCTACGGATTGGCATGCCATGCGGCATTCGGGCTTGCAGTTCTGGCGATGATCGTCGCGATGTTCTTTGGGATGAGCGAAAGCCTGGGACGCGTGCCGTCGCCGTGGTCATACCTCGCGAACCTCTTTCTCGTGCTGCAGTTCCCGCTGAGCCACTCCTTGCTGCTCAGCAAGAAAGGTCGGGCCGTGCTGCAACGCGTGGCGCCTGCCGAATATGCGCAGACCCTCGGCACGACGACTTTCGCGCTTATCGCATCGCTGCAGCTCTTCGCGCTCTTTGCCTTCTGGACACCGAGCGGCTTTGTCTGGTGGCAGGCAGAGGGTGCGACGTTCTATGTGATAAGCGGGGCCTACACCCTATCATGGTTGCTCCTGATCTGGGCGAGCTATGACGCGGGGGCGGAGGTGCAGTCCGGCGCCCTTGGGTGGATGTCGCTCGCGCAAGGCATCAAACCCGTCTTCCCCAGCATGCCGACGCGCGGGCTCTTCCGCGTCATTCGACAGCCGATCTACGTGTCTTTCGCGCTCACGCTCTGGACGGTTCCCGTTTGGACGCCCGACCAGCTAGGCTTGGCCGTCGTTCTGACCGCCTACTGCCTGCTGGCCCCCAAGCTGAAAGAGAAGCGCTTTAAGGAACGCTATGGCGAAGAGTTCGACGCCTACCGCGCAAAGGTGCCTTACGCGGTTCCGGGCCTCAAACCCAAAGCCTGAGGGCGCGCCTCTACTCCTGCTCGATCTTCTGGCCTGGCGGGGTCCAGCCTGTGTTCTTCTCGACCGCGAACGCATTGCCCTTTCCGAAGATCTGGGCCTCACGCTCTTCCATGAGCTCTTTGGACCTTTCGACGTAAGCCTGGTTCTCGGACGCAGGAATGTCGGGGTCATGGAGCTCGGCCAGCACGGCAATGATGTGCCGGTCATCTTCGGCAAACTTCTTGGCCAGAAGCTCCGCCTCGAAGGCATGCATGCCGAGCACTTCATAGGCGCTACGCCCCATGCGAACACTCGAGTCAAAGGTCTCGCGAATGATTTCCCGCACGCCGGCTGCGTAGAGGTCGTAGACATGCTGCCGGTCCACGGCACGCGCCACGATGGGGACATGCGGGTGGTTCTGACGCACGTAGTGGACGAGCGTGTTGATCTGCTCTTTCCCGTCGATCGCGATGACCAGAAGCTTGGCCTTCTCGATCCCTGCCGCGTGCAACAGATCAGCCCGTGTGGCGTCACCGAAGAAGATCTTGAAACCAAAGCTCCTGAGCATCTCGAGCTGCGAGGCGCTGTAGTCGAGAACCGTCGTCGTGTAACCCGCCGCCCGCAGCATGCGGTTCACGATGCCGCCCACGCGCCCGTGGCCAGCGATGATGATATCGCCCGGCTCGTCGATAACGTCAGCCTCGGCCTGCTGATCGTTGGCAAACTTCGGAGCGATGACCCGCTCGTAGAGAATGAAGAGAAGCGGCGTCAGCAGCATGGACAGCGCGACCACGAGCAAGAGCTGATCCGCTACCGATTGCGGGATGACTTGGTTGGCGGTGGTGAAGGACAAAAGGACAAAACCAAACTCGCCCGCTTGCGCCAGCCCGAGCCCAAAGAGCCATTTATCCGCGCCCTGCAGTTTGAAGATGTAGGCCAGTACCAAGAGGACAAACGCCTTCAGCAGGATCAGGCCGACGGTCATCCCCAGAACGGAACCGATATTGCCAAAGAGCAGCTCGAAATCGATCGCCGCGCCGACGGTGATGAAAAAGAGACCGAGCAGCAATCCTCGGAAGGGATCGATATCGCTCTCAAGTTCATGTCGGTACTCGCTGTTGGCCAAAACCACGCCCGCAAGGAACGTGCCCAGCGCCGGGGACAAACCCACCGCCATCATGAGAAGCGCGATGCCAACGACGAAAAGAAGGGCCGTGGCGACGAAGAGTTCGCGCAGACCGGCCATCGCGATGAAGCGGAAGATCGGCCGCGTGAGATAGTTGCCGAGGAGCACAACTGCACCGATTGCGCCCACCGTCACCAGTGTCGTTTGCCAGCCGTTGAGCCCATCGACGAGGCTCAGATTCATGCCGTGCCCGTCCCCGTGGTCATCCCCATGTCCGTCGCCGTGGCTATCTCCGTGACCGCCGCCATGGGCGTCACCATGAGCCGCGTCCGCCGCCCCATGGGCCACATCCATCAGCTCCGGCATCGCCAAGAGCGGGATGAAAGCCAGCATCGGAATGACGGCGATGTCCTGGAAAAGCAGCACAGAGAAACTGGACTGGCCCCCGTCCGAGCGCATCAGCCCCTTTTCATTGAGCGTTTGAAGCACGATTGCCGTCGATGACAGCGCCAAGACCATGCCAATGGCGAGCGCGATCGTCCAAGGTTGACCGAAGGCCATTGCGATAGCTGTCACAAGGATTGTCGTGCCTGCCACTTGCAGGCCACCGAGGCCCAAAAGCTTGGCCCGCATAGACCAAAGCATGCGGGGTTCGAGCTCCAAGCCCACGAGGAAAAGCATCATGACGACGCCGAACTCGGCGAAGTGTTGGATCGAAATGACGTCGACGCCCAGCGTAGCCAGCAAGGGCGCGATCACGATCCCGGCGATGAGGTAGCCCAGCACCGAGCCCAGGCCCAATCGCGAAGCGATAGGCACCGCGATGACCCCTGCGATGAGGAAGATGAATGCGAGAAGAAGGAACTCTGACATGACTTACCCCTTGATCCGCTTGGAAAGTGTCGAGGCCTGAACGACGGCCTTTCCGTCATCCTCGAGATCACAGGCGTCGTCTCGGATGGCCGTTAAGAGCGCGGCGTAGGCCGAAGCATGGGTGGCGATCTCTTCCTCCGGCTTCGCGCCGAGCGCGCCATAAAGCGCAAACGGAGGCGCAAATTTCATGCCGCAAAGCCCCGCTGTTTGCTGGAACGGGACCAAGAAGTCGCGGAGCGCGTGCTGCTGGTAGCCGCCTTTCCGGTAGGCATCTTCTGGTCCACCGGCTGTCACCGCAAGCATGAGCGTCTTTCCGACAAGTGCTTTGCCATCGTGGCCGTAGGCAAATCCGTATTGCAGAACGAGGTCCTGCCATTCTTTCAGGAGGCTCGGTGAGGAGTACCAGAAAACTGGGAACTGAAAGACGATCACGTCATGCGCCAGAAGGCGCGCCTGTTCTTTTTCAACGTTGATGTCATGGCGCGGGTACTCCGCGTAGAGATCAACAAAGGTAATATCATCGACGCCCGCGGCAGCCTTCGCCATGGCGACATTGGCGCGACTGAAGCGCTGACCGGGGTGCGTGTAGATCACCATTACTCTAGCCACGAAGTTCGCCTCCCCTACATGCGCGACCGCCAAGAAGTCTCCCGTCCTACAACGCTGGACGGGAGCCGTCCCCAAGCCTCGCAAACGTGCACGCCTCTTAAGCGTGGCGAGCACTCTATGCGTCCAACGCCTCAGCGCAACGGTTGACCCCACATGGCGGTGTTGCAGGCGCTGCAAGTGAGATTGATGGAGTGTGGAGGGGTTTTGCAGGCCACTAGGCTCAGGGTGTGCACAGGACAGCTATGCGCCACGGCGCGCCGACAAGTTCCACCGCGCGGCAAACGCCCGAGCGGTTCACGCCGGTTCAAGGGTTTCCAAAGGCTGCGGTTGCCCGATGAAGTAGCCCTGGAAGTGATCCACCCCGAGCTTCCTGAGCTTCCTCGCATGCGCTTCGGTTTGTACGCCTTCGGCAATCAGCGGGATATTGAGCGCCTTGCCCACGGACACGATCGCCTCGGCCAGTTTGAGCTTTTCGATAGAGTCCAAGATCGGCAACGTCAGCCGGTGATCAATCTTGAGCCTGTCCGGGCGCAGCTTCGTGAGGCCCACGATCGACGACGACCCCGAGCCAAAGTCATCCAGATCGATCCGGTACCCGGCACTGCGTACGCGTTCCAACGTTCCCAATGCCCCCTGCTCATCGCCCTTTAGCACGTGATCCTCCACAATCTCTAAGGCCAGAGACCCGTTCGGGTTTGAGACGTTCAAGAGATCGGCCACGAAAGCGTCATTGAACAAACTGAGCGCCGAGACATTCACCGAGACAGGGATACATCGACCCGCCATCGCACTGATCTGTGCTTGCGCCGCAACGGCTTTTTCAAGCATCGCTCGGTCAAGTTCGGGCAAGAGGTTCATTTGCGCGGCCAATGGCATGAACTGGCTCGGCATCATCAGGCCAAATTCCTCATGATTCCAGCGACTTAAAGCCTCATATCCGGTCACACTTCCGGTATGCGCCGAGACCTGCGGCATCAGGTGGAGGCCAACTTCCTTGCGTGAAATCGCAAGGCCAAAATCCTTGGCGAGGCCCTGCGCGTCCGAGATCGCCTGCGCGACACTGTCCTCGTAGGCAAGCACTTGTGGCGTGCCCACGGGCGCCGTTTGCGATCGAGCATCTCGGGCCTTCGCGATGAGGTCGCCGCACTTCAACTGCTCTAGCGGTCCACTGGCAAAACCGGCGCGGCATGAAATCGAGCAGGGATGCCCGTTGTAGTCGATCGGGTCCGACAGGCGGTCAGTTACTTCCTTTCCGAAAGCGACCCAGTCCCGAGCATCACCTGCCATCGACGCCAAGCCAAACTCCCGTTCCCCCAACCGGACTGGCAAATCCCGCTTTTCCTGCGCCTTGGTGCGAAGCCGCGAGGCGACCCTGCGGAGCACCGCGTCAGCCGTGGCCTGACCATAGGTCCCGATGATCCCGCTGAGACCATCCAACCTGATGTTGAGAAAGGCGATATCTGCACCGGGCGGTGCTTTTGCGGCCCAAGCCTGAAGCTCATGCTTATTGCCGAGACCTGTAAGATCATCGACCCTATGGGCGCGCGACAGATCAGACAGCGTGTCCTGCAGGGTATCGCGTTGCACCTCGATCGAATGCTCGCGTTGCTTGGCTTCGGTGATATCACGTTGGACTGAAACCCAGTAGGTCCACCACCCTGCCTCATCAGCCACAGGCACGATGCTGAGCTCGGCCCAGAATTCGCTGCCATCCTTTCGATAATTCAGGACTTGCTCGCGCACGGGCATCCAAGCCTTGAGGCGTTCCCGAATACGGTTGGTTGTCGCTTTGTCTGTCTTTGGGCCCTGAAGAATGCGCGGGCTTTGCCCGATGGCCTCCTCTCTGGAATAGCCCGTGTGCTTCACAAAGGCGTCGTTCACGAAAACGATGCGCGGCCCCGGCTGATCCACCGGTTCGGCCTCACTGATGACGATAACGTCGCTTGTGTACCTGTGAACGCTTCTGACGATCTTCTCGAGAGATAGTCCCCCGTTTTCGGACCTCAGATCATCCAAGTTCTTTCCCCCTCGTCGCGGGCGCTGGCCCGTTGGTTGCCCGACTTGGATAGGAGGTAGGGGTAAACTTGCGGTGAACCGCGGCGTGTTTGCTGCGCACGGGACGCGCCAGAGACAACCCGCCACGGCTTAAGCCCCGCGAACCCGACTAGCGCAGCGTGGTTGGGTCAGCCGCCGAAAGCTGACCCGCAATCCTGAAGGATTAGAGGCCCAGATCCATCAGCTGTTTGATCTGGCCACGGCGCGTTCCGGCGATGATGCGGCCAAGCTCATCGTCGCCGCGCAGGACGAGCAATGTGGAGCGGCGCGGAATGTTGCGCGATGTCGCAACGGGAGCGCGCCCAAAGTCATCCCAATCGACCTTCACGAAGGTCATCGCCTCATCATAGGCTGGGTTTTCTTCGCGCAAGGCGTTGATGGTGCGCTCCTGGCTCGCACAGGTGGAGCACCAGTCAGCGCCGAAATCCACGAACACCGTTTCGCCAGCGGCGAGCCGTTCTTCGATGAGGCCGGGTTTGTAGGTTACGAATTCCTCGGCACTGGCTGCCGGAGCGACGAACGCAGCGGCAGCAGCGACGGCGAAGAAGGTACGACGGTTCATGGCAATCTCCACTTTTAGAGGGCGACAGATAGGTCTTGGAGCCAGTAGGGCATGACGCTCAGCGCCCATGCCTCCAGCATATGGTGAACTTTGAAGAGGAGCATCGCGCCGACGAGCACGAAGGTCGCTCCGAGGATGGGTTTTGAGCGCTCCGCCAAGCCGCGGAGGGCATTCGCCCGGCGGCGTAGCGCTTCCCGCGCGCCAAGCCCGAGGCCAAGGATCAGGGTTGAGACGCCCAGCGCAAAGAAGGCCATGATCAGCGTCACGTAGCCAAGGCTTTCGCCTTGCGAGGCCAAGGCGATCGCACCCCCAAGCGTCGGCCCAATGCAGGGCGACCAGACAGCCCCCAGAAGCAGCCCGCCAACGAATTGCCCGCTGACGCTATTCTGATCGACGCTGTTCATGCGCTGGTCGGCCCCGGAAGCCAGCCCAGCCGTTGCCATCTCGAAACGCGATGCGAATTGCGGCACGAGAAGCACGATCCCAAAGAGCACCATCACCACGGCCCCGATCTGCGCCAACACATCCTGCGTGAGCCCGATCGCTGACCCAAAGGCCGTCACCAGCACGCCGAAGACCACGAAGGACAGGCTCATCCCAGCAGCCAGCGCCACAGGCCCCATCCGGCTCGCGTTCAGAGAAGACACCAGAACGATGGGCAGCACGGGCAGCACGCAAGGATTGATGAGCGTCAGCAGGCCAGCCGCATATGCGAAAATGAATTCCATTGGAGCGTCCTGCCGGGGCGACCTTAAGCAAGCAATAAAAACCTTCCCACGAAGACATCACGAAGCCGTCAGGCAGCACGCACCAAGCGGTCAAGATGGCTTTTGCTCAGATGCCTACATAGTCGCGCGCGACATCTGCGGTGACCTCTGCCATGGTGCCGGACCAAACCGTTTTGCCCCGCCCAAGGATCACTGCCCTGTCAGCCACTTGCACAAGCTCTCGCAGGCTTTTGTCGATCAGCAAGATCGCCACCCCGGTTTCCTGCTTGATAGCGGTGATGGCGGACCAGATCTCTTGCCGGACGATGGGGGCGAGCCCTTCGGTCGCCTCGTCCAAGATCAGGAGCCTTGGGTTCGTCATGAGGGCTCTGCCAATCGCGAGCATCTGCTGCTCACCGCCCGAGAGAGACGCCGCGCGTTGGGCCCGGCGGGCCTCCAGAGGCGGGAAGAGCGCGGTAACCCGTTGCAACGTCCATTCGCCGCGACGGGCAGCTGCGATTAAGTTCTCTTCGACCGTCAAATCCCGGAAACAGCGGCGGCCTTCTGGCACAAGCCCAAGGCCGAGGCGGGCGACAGCGTGGCTGGGCATCCGGTGCAGGTCTTGTCCATCAAACAAGAGCCCGCCACTCGCCGGGATCATCCGGCAGATGGCCTTCACCGTCGTGGTCTTGCCCATCCCATTGCGGCCCATCAGGGCGAGCACTTCGCCCGCCGCGAGCTCAAGATCGACACCAAAGAGTGCAGGCACAGGCCCATAAGACGCATGCAGGTTTTCCACCTTCAGGAGGGTCATGCTTCCTCCCCCAGGTAGGCTTCGCGCACCTCGCGGGAGTTGCGGATTTCCTCGACCGATCCGGTGGCGATGACGCGGCCGTAGACGAGCACGCTGATCCGGTCGGCCAGCGCAAAGACCGCGTCCATATCATGCTCCACGAGGAGGATGGGCGCCTCGCTGCGTAGCCCATCGAGGAACGTCGTCATGACTTTTGATCCCTCGGCCCCGAGGCCCGCCATGGGTTCATCCATGATGAAAGCCTTCGGCGCCAAGGTGAGGGCCACTGCGACCTCCAGTTGGCGCCTCTGACCGTGGCTAAGGTTCGCGGTGATCTGGTCCGCAAGGTCGGCAATCCCCACGCGCTCCAGAGCCTCCATCGCGCGGTCGCGGAGCGTTGCATCGCGGTCTACGGCCCCCCACAGGCGCCACGGCTTGCGGGCATGCCCCACCGCACCGAGCAGCGCGTTTTCGAGCACCGTGTCTTCCATCGCGAGCGCCGAAATCTGAAAGGTCCGCCCGAGACCCCGTTGCGCGCGCTCTGCAGTCGACAGCCCGGTGACGTCGACCCCGGCCAGATGGACGGTGCCCTCGTCTGGCCGGTAGCCACCGCATATCTGAGCAATCAGCGTGGACTTGCCCGCCCCATTGGGCCCGATGATGGCGTGAATCTCTCCCGCGCGAAGGTCGATCGACACGTCATCGGTGGCTTGCAGAGCGCCGAAGGCCTTCTTGAGGTTCCGGGTGGCGAGGACGGGCTCAGACATTGGGACCTGCCTTGCCTGTCAAAATGCCGATGATCCCGCCCCGCGCGAAAAGCACGATGAGCAGGAGGATCACGCCCAGCCAGACGAGCCAGAACTCCGTCAGCCCGCCCAGAAGGTGCTCCAGCGCCACAAAGAGCGCGGCACCTATGACAGGCCCCATCAAGCGCCCTACCCCACCAATGATGATGAGAACGATCAGCTCGCCAGAGAGCTGCCAGCTGAACATCGTGGGGCTCACGAAGCGGTTGAGATCGGCAAAGAGCGCGCCTGCGAGCCCCGTCAAAGCGCCCGAGATGACGAAGGCCAGAAGCTTGAGGCGCATCGGGTTGAGGCCCACCGTCTCCACCCGCTCTGGCGCCTGCCGCGCGGCGTTCAGCGCCAAGCCAAATGGGGACGCGCGCAGGCGGCTATGGATGCCCAGAGCGATGCACAGCACCGCCAAGCACAGGCCGAAGAACTGGATGGGTTGGAGCGTATTGAGGCCCGGGAAATCGTTGCGGACGTAGATCGAAAGCCCGTCTTCCCCGCCATACGCGCTCCACGAAATCGAGAAGAAGAAGAACATCTGCCCGAAGGCGAGCGTGATCATGATGAAGTAGATGCCCGTCGTCCTCAGCGACAAAAGCCCGATCACCAACGCCGCCAGCGCGGAGGTGACGAGGGCCGTCACCCAGATGATCGGCATGGACTTGGTGCCCTCGATCACAAGGGGACCAAGCTCCAGTGGGGCATAGGTCTGGGCGTGGTGGGCAAGGATGCCCATGGCGTAACCGCCGAGGCCAAAGAAGACTGCGTGCCCAAGGCTTACAAGCCCACCGATGCCTAGTGCGATATTGAGGCCAACAGCCGCCAGCGCGAGGATAACGGCGCGTGTGGCCAGGGTGATCGTGAACGGCTCATCGGCAAAAAGCGCCCAGAGCGGGAGCACGACAAAGCCCAAAAGCACGATCCAGTTGATCCAGCGCTCCGCAATCATGCCCGCGCTCCGAAAAGGCCCGTGGGGCGCCAGATGAGAACAAGGCTCATAAGGATGTAGACCGCCATGGAGGCCAAGGCGGAGCCCGTCTGCGTAGCAGCACCCGGCTCCATAAAGAGTTTGAAGAGCTCGGGCAGGAAGATGCCGCCTAGCGTGTCGGTCAGGCCCACGAGCACGGCGCCGATGAAGGCACCTTTGATGGAGCCAATCCCTCCGATGACGATCACAACGAAGGCGAGGATGAGCACAGGCTCCCCCATGCCGACCTGCACGGATTGGATCGCCCCAACGAGCGCGCCCGCCAGCCCCGCCAGCGCCGCGCCCGAGGCGAATACCAGCGTGTAAAGGCGGGAGATATCGACGCCGAGGGCTGCGATCATCTCCCGATCATTCTCGCCCGCGCGGATCTGGATACCGATGCGCGTGCGCGCTGTGAGCCACCAGAGGAAGACTGCCACCGCGAGGCCGACAGCGATGAGAGCGAGACGGTAGAGCGGGTATTGGATGCCGCCCGGCAGCGTGACCGGGCCGGACAGATAGCTTGGCACGTCAAGGAAGAGCGGGAAGGATCCAAAGACCCATCGGGTGCCTTCTGAGAAGATCAGAATCAGCGCGAAGGTCGCAAGCACCTGATCAAGGTGGGCGGCCCGATAGAGCCGCCTGATTACCACGATCTCGATAATGGCCCCGGCCACCGCAGCCGCAGCCAAGGCCGCCGCCAGCGCGAGTAGGAACGACCCCGTCGCCCCCGCCACAGCCGCCGCCGCGAAAGCGCCCACCATGTAGAGCGAGCCGTGCGCGAGATTAATCAGCCCCATCACGCCGAAAATCAGCGTCAGCCCGGCCGCCATCAAAAAAAGCATGATGCCGAACTGGAGCCCGTTCAGGACCTGCTCGAGGATGAGGATGGTAGACATCTACGTGCCCTTAAGGGCCCGCCCCGGCACGCATGGCCGGGGCGGGCGCTGGATCACATTTTGCAGTCACCCGCGTAGGCGTCAGAGTGGTTTGCGAGGGCCACACCAAGCGTCTTGTTGGTAAAGACGTCACCTTCTTGAATCACTTCGCGCGCGTAGATCGTCTGCACCGGATGGTGGTTCGGACCAAAGGCGAAATCGCCGCGCGTGCTGTCAAAGTCTGCCGCGCGCAGGGCGTCACGGAAGGCGCCTGCGTCGTCCGCCGACGCTTTATCAAGCGCCGAGAGGATCAGATTTGCCGTGTCGAAACCCTGGCTCGCGTAGAGCGACGGAAGGCGGCCGTATTCGGCAGAAAAGCTCTCCACAAAGGCCGCGTTCGTGGCGTTGTCGATGTCCTTGTTCCACTGGGAGGTGTTCACCACGCCCAGCGCCGCGCCACCCACGGCCTGCAAGATGCCCTGGTCGAAAGAGAACGCCGGCCCCACCACAGGCAGGTCCACGCCGCTGTCGGCATATTGCTTGAGGAAAGAAATCCCCATGCCGCCCGGCAGGAAGAAGAAGACGCTGTCTGCACCCGACGCACGGATCTGCGCGATCTCAGCGGCGTAGTCGGTCTGGCCCAGCTGGGTGTAGATCTCATTGGCGATCTCACCCTCGAAGAAGCGCTTGTAACCCGTCAGCGCGTCCTTCCCCGCCGGATAGTTCGGCGCAAGGATGAAGGAGTTCTCGTAGCCCGTGCCATTGGCATAGGCGCCTGCTGCTTCGTGCAGGTTGTCGTTCTGCCATGCCACGTTGAAGTAGTTCTCGTGGCAGCCCTTCCCGGCCAGCGCCGAAGGGCCTGCGTTGGGCGACAGGTAGAAGACACCCTGGTTCACCGCCGACGGCACCACGGCCATGGCGAGGTTCGACCAGATGATGCCGGTCATGATGTCGACCTTCTCGGACTGGATCATCTTATCGGCGAGCTGCACAGCGATGTCAGGCTTGCGCTGGTCGTCCTCAATGACGACCTCAACGTCGTCACGCCCAGATTGCGCAATGGCCAGCATAAAGCCGTCACGTACGTCGATGCCGAGGCCTGCGCCGCCACCCGATAGCGTGGTGATCATCCCGATCTTGGTGTCGGCCATGGCGCCCGATGCGCCCAGCGCGATCGCCGTCGAAAGTGCGAGTAGTCGTTTCATGAAGTCCTCCCTTAGTTTCGCGCAGGCTAACGGCGAAATTTCAGAAGTGCAGACCCTTTTTTTGCCGTCAGCCGGTCCTTTTGGGGTCCAAACGCCAGACCAGGGGCAAAATCGCGAGGACGAGGAGCCCGCTCATCAAGAACGGCGCGCCCGGCAGGTAGACAGAGGACCCGTTCACGAAGTTCTCGAAGACGCCTGTGAAAATGAGAGGCGCGATCACAGCCGCGACCGAACTCAGCGAAGCGATCACGCCCTGCACAAGCCCTTGAAGGTCATCGCCCACGCGGTTGGCCGCAAAGGCCGTCAGCAGCGGCGGCGCCATGTCCGAGAGCGCTGCAATGGGAAGAAAGATCACCACAGCCCAAACCGCCGCCGCCAACCCGAATGCGGTGAAAGCAATGAGCGCGCAAATGACGCCGAGAAGGAGCGTGCGATAGTCACCCAGCCGCTTCGTCAATTGCGGCAGGATACCGGCCTGCACGGCAGCGATCAGCACGCCGTAGGCCGACAGCGTGAGACCGATCGTAAAGCCGTCCCATCCGAAGACTTGCCTGCCCCAGAAGGACCAGAGCGTGACGTAGACGAGGTTGGCGAACTCGAAGACGAAGATGCAGACCAGCGGAATGGCGAGCCCGGGGATGACGAACGCCCGCCAGATCGAGGCGAAAGGGTTCAGGTCGCGCCGTCCGAAGGGGCGGCGGTTCTCGGGTTTGAGGGACTCGGGCAGAACGAGCAGTCCGAAGATCACGTTCACCCCGGACAATGCAGCCGCGATCCAAAACGGCGCCGTGATGTGCCAACCTGATGCAACGCCGCCTAAGGCGGGGCCAATGACAAAGCCGATCCCGAAGGCGGCACCGATCATGCCAAAAGCCGCGCCCCGTTCTTCGGGCTTTGCAATGTCTGAAATGTAGGCCGTCGCGGTGATATATGTGGCGCCCGCGAGCCCGGCCACGATGCGCCCCACGAGCAATAGCCAGTACTCCTGCGCCAGCGCCATGATGACGTAGTCGAGCGTCAACGTCACAAGGGCAGCGATAAGGACCGGGCGGCGGCCATAAGCGTCTGACAAAGAACCGATAATGGGACCAAAAAGGAACATCGCCGCCGCATAGGCGCTCATCATCACGCCGCTCAGGAAGGCGCCGTCGGCGGTCGAACTCGCACCGACCCGATCCATCAGATCAGGCATGATGGGGAAGACGATGCCCACGCCAATCGCGTCGATCATCAATGTCGCGAGAATGAAGAGGAATGGGCCCGAAAGTTTCATGAAACGGCATTTGCGCCGTTAGCGGCTGATGTCCAGCCCTAGTTGCTCTGGGCGGCCGCTTCTCCCACGCGTCGGGCGTGCGGGCCGAAAATACAGGCAAGCGCCAGGATCACGCCAGAGACGGTGGCGATCATGCCAGCTGCGCTGACTGCATTCACCGCACCAAGCCAGAGCGGGCCGTAGCCTGCGAGCACAAATCCAACGACGGCCGAGAGTGTCGCGAAGGCCACGGACCAAAGCACCTGATGGCTCAGACTATTGGTCATCAACCGCGCCGCCGCTGGCGGGCAGATGAACATGGAGATCACGATGATCGAGCCTACTGCGTCAAATGCGGCCACGGCGGCGATGGCTGCCACGGTGACCAGCCCGAAGCCAACGGCGCGTACGGGGATGCCCATGGCGCGCGCGAACGCCTCATCGAAGGTCGAGATCTTCAGCCAACGCCAGAAGATCACGGTCAATGCGATCGTCACCGCACAGGCCAGTGCCATGCGCGGAAGCTCTTCCGGCAAGCCCGCAAGGGCCTCCACGTCAAGAAGGGACGCCCAACCATCGGCCTTGAACCAAACAAGCGATTCAAGATTGCCCATAAGCGCGTGCTCCACATCGAGGTGGACGCTGGAGGTATCTGTCTGTTCAAGGATGAGCACCCCGGCCGCAAACATCGTGGTGAAGACGACACCCATGGCCGCGCCGGGCTCAATCCCGCCCAGGCGTCGAACGGCTTCGATCAAAACCACGGCGAGCAAGGCAGCCCCTGCCGCCCCGAGAAGCATGGGCAGCGTGGCAACGACGCCCGTAATCAAGAACGCCACAACGATCCCCGGCAGAACAACATGGCTGATCGCATCACCGATCAGCGCCTGTCGACGCAAGATCAGGAAGTTCCCCGGAAGCGCACAGGCGATGGCCGCGAGCACCCCGATCAGCATCGGCGTAAGAGAGAATTGGACGAACTCTGCCCCCATCACACGGCCTCCGGTGGGCCGAGGCGGCGGTCGAATTCAGCGATCTCATCAGGGGTGAAGACCTCCTCAATGGGGGTCAGACCGTCGTATTGACCTGAAAGCCCGATGTCTTGGTGGATGCGACGGGCAATGGTCCAACGCTCCTCATCGCGCACGACTTTCGCAGCCTCGGCGCGTCCCTCGAGGGTTGGCACACCGTCGGCCCGAACAAGGCCCTCCCGCGCCAGCAAGCGCAGCGTATAGCCCTCGCGGATCGGATGCTGTGAAGCGAGCGCCAAAAGCCCCTGGCGTCGATGGACGCGTGCCTGAAAGCGTCGGTGCCTCAATGCGGCGGCAAGAACCCCGCGCGCGGGTGCAAAGAGAAGCGACAGGGTAAAGAGAGCTGCCGCAACCAAGACGATGATCGGCCCAGTCGGCAGATAGGGCACAGAAGCCGACAAAGCCGCGCCGAGATAACCAGACACGCCTCCCAAGGCGCCCGCAATCCAGACGAGCCGCCCCGAACGGTTGGTCCAGAACCGGGCTGTCACGGAAGGAATGATCAGCATGGCGACGATCAAAATCAGCCCAACGATTTTCAGCCCAACGACCGTGGCCGCCATGACGAGCCCCATAATGGCCAGATCAATGCGCCGCACGTCGTAGCCGAGCGAGGCGGCGTAGTCGGCGTCAAAGGACACAAGCGTCATCGGACGCTTTAGAAGCCAGATCACAAGCACCGAGAAAAGGCCGCCGCCCGCGACCACCAGCGCGTCTTGAAAGAGCATGCCCGCTGTTGAGCCCAGCAAGAAGCTCTCAAGCCCGGCCTGACGACCAGTGCTCATCGTTTGAATGACGGTCAGAAGAACGACACCAAAACCAAAGAAGACGCCAAGCACGGCGCCAATGGCGGCATCCTCAGACAACCGCGTGCGGCGTGAAATCCATTCAATCGCGAGAAGCCCGAGACCCGCTGTGACGGCTGAACCGAGAAGCAACCCGAAGAGGTTCCGTCCATCGCCGCCGAGGGCAACCATGATCATAAAGGCAAGTGCCACGCCCGGCAGCGTGGCATGGGCAACAGCGTCAGAGACGAGGGCACGCTTGCGCAGGAACAGAAAGCTGCCAGCGGACCCTGCAGAGAAACCAAGCAGGGCCGCGCCGATGGTCACGAGCGCGGCGTTGTAGCCCGATTGAAGGAAGAGTGCCTCGAGAAAGGCCATGGGCCAGGCCGCCGTTAACCCGCGCCGGTCAGCGCAAGCTCGCTCAGATGGGTGGCCGCGAGGCGCCCGCCATATGTCGCTTGTAGGGAGGCCGTAGTGAACGTGCTCTCAACGGGGCCTTCAGCGACCCGGCGTACGTTGATCATGAAGACATGGTCAAAATAGTCGCGCACGGTCGCCAGATCATGATGAACGGCGACGACGGCCTTACCCTCGGCCTTGAGTGCATGGAGCACATCGATGATGGCGCGCTCTGTCGCGGCATCGACGCCGGCGAAGGGTTCGTCGAGGAGATACAGATCCGCGTCCTGAGCCAGCGCGCGCGCCAAGAACACACGTTGCTGCTGGCCGCCGGAAAGCTGGCCGATCTGGCGGTTGGCAAAGTCGGCCATGCCAACGCGATCAAGACAGGCCAGCGCCTCTTTGCGCATCGCGCCACCGAGACGCCCCAGAAGTCCCAAACGAGGATAAAGCCCCATCTGAACGACATCGAGCACGGTCGTCGGAAAGTCCCAATCAACACTCGCGCGCTGCGGCACGTAGGCGATGCGGTTTCGCGCCTGCTCCACAGGCTCCCCGTAGACATAGACGTCGCCGGACACCCGCGGGATAACGCCGAGCGCGGCTTTCAGGAGCGTGGACTTCCCTGCCCCATTCGGCCCCACAATCGCTGACATCGAGCCTGCCGGGAACGTCGCATCCACCGAGAACACGGCAGGCTTGTCGCCATAGGAAACGGTCGCGCTGCGGATCGACAGAGCAGCGTCTGCAGCAATCTGCACCGGCAGGAGCGTACCGTCCTCAGTTACGATTTCCGGTTCAAACGGCGCCATCAGTTCAGCATGCCTTGCATTCCAGTCTCCGGTGCGCGGCCACCAAGCGCGCGGGAAATCGTCGTCGCGTTCGCGTCGATCATCCCAACATAGGTGCCCTCATATGTGCCGGGTTCCCCCATGGCGTCGGAGTAAAGCTCGCCGCCAATGACCACTTCATGGCCCTGCGCGGCTGCACCTTCGATGAGGGCACGCACATTGCGATCGGACACGGAGGTTTCCACGAACACCGCGCGGATGTCGCGCGAGACAAGCATATCGACGAGCTCGCTGATGCGCTTGAGGCCCGCCTCGGACTCGGTCGAGATGCCCTGGATGCCCATCACCTCGAACCCATAGGCCGAGCCGAAATAGTTGAACGCATCGTGGGACGACAGCACCACGCGCGCCTCGGTAGGCACGGTGGACAGCACTTCGGTTGTGTAGCGGGCGAGCTCAGAGAGGTCCTGAAGGTAGGCATCTGCATTGGCGCGGAACGCGACCTCATCCTCGGGCGCCACGTCGATCAGCGCGTCGCGCACTTCGACAACCACGCGCGACCACAGGTTGGGGTTCATCCATAGATGCGGGTCGTAGCGGCCTTCGTAATCCTCGGACGACAAAAGAAGCGTCTCTGGCACGGCCTCAGCCACCGCTACGACGGTATTCTCTTCACCGAGCTCCTGGAGGAAGTCTTCCATTTGCGCTTCGAGATAAAGCCCGTTCCACAGCACGACATCCGCACCCGCCATGGCGACGATGTCGGTGCGGGTCGCGCGGTAGGCATGCGGGTCGACCCCCGGCCCCATCAACGCACGAACGTCGATGAGATCGCCTCCCACCGCGGCCGCTGCATCCGCAATCATCCCGGTGGTCGCAACAACACTGGTGCGATCTTCGGCCATCGCCGCAAAGGGCATGGCCATCGCAAAAGTCGCGGCGAGGAAAGTTCTCTTCGTCAGGGTCATATCAAACCTCTCGAAAGGCGCAGGCGCGTGCGCCATCACCAAGAAAAGATAATGCGAAGCATTCGCAACGTCAATGAGATTGCGAATTATTCTCAATAAGAGAAGTTAGGTCAGCACCCCTACAAGACAACAGAAAAATCTTCTGTTTTCAGAGACCTGATTATCTAGTGGCTATGGATGCGCGAGGCCCAAGATATCGCGGGCTTGCTGCCAGGTCGCGACCGGACGCTCATTTTTTGAGCAAATTTCGACAGCCCGGCGCACCAAAGCCGCGTTTGAAGGGGCAAGGGTGTCGCGATCGAGGCGAACATTGTCCTCAAGCCCCGTGCGCGCATGCCCACCCGCGGCAATTGCCCATTCGTTCAACGTCAGTTGAGCCACGCCGATCCCTGCCGCGCACCAAGGTGCGTCAGCCCCAAAGAGCCGCTCAACCGTCGAAACGTAATAGTCGAACACATGGCGGTCAGCCGGCATGGCGTTCTTCACGCCCATGACGAATTGCACGTACGGCGTGCCGGCAAGTTTACCCTCATCCGCCATTTGACGGGCTTTGAGGATGTGGCTCAGATCAAAGGCCTCGATCTCTGGTTTCACATTGTGCTCGAGCATTTCGGAGGCCAGCCATTCCACAAGGTCAGGCGGGTTCTCATAAACACGCGTGGGAAAGTTATTGGAGCCCACGGAAAGCGAGGCCATGTCCGGCCGTAGGGGCAGCATCCCGCCCCGCTCCTGCCCTGCTCCTGACCGTCCGCCGGTCGAAAACTGCGTGATCATGCCGGGGCAGTGCTTCTCGATCCCTTCCTTCAGCGCCGCGAACTTGTCCGGATCGGACGAAGGCGTTTCATCAGCATTGCGCACATGGGCATGGACAATCGTGGCCCCCGCTTCAAAGGCCTCGTGGGTGCTCTCAACCTGCTCCACGATGGAGATCGGCACGGCAGGGTTATTGGCTTTCGTGGGCAGCGAGCCCGTAATGGCGACGCAGATGATACAAGGCTTAGACATCGAAGAAGACCGTCTCGTTGTTGCCCTGTAGGCGTATGTCAAAGCGGTAGACGCCGGTAGTCTGTTTGGTCGCCAACAATGTGTGCGCTCGCGCACAAAGACGCGTCAAAAGCGGGTCTTCTGTGGCTTCCGGGAAATACATCCGCGTATGTAGTCCGACGTTGATACCACGTGCCACGATCCAGAGATTGAGATGTGGCGCGCCTTCCTTGGCACCGGGACGAACCGTTTCGAATGCCCATTCGCCGGTATCAAAGTCGCAGATAACGCGGCCCCAGCCGCGGAAACCTTCCTCGACCCCCTCGGGGGCGTAGTTGCCTGCAGCATTGGCTTGCCAGACTTCGATCAGGACATCGCGCACAGGCTCGCCCGCGCCGTCCAAGACGACGCCCTCCACGCGGATGCGCTCGCCCTCGGCATGGGGCCCCGCGATGTCGCGTCCGGCTTCCTCGTAAATCTCAAACCCCGCCGCCGTCGGCGCGAGCCCGATGTGGACGTAAGGCCCAGCGGTCTGCGACGCGCTCTCGAGGCGTTCTTTGTTCGGACGCGTCATTGCCCGCCCTCGTGCCATGTCTGATGACGCCCCCGCAGGATGATATCAAAGCGGTAGGCCACCGTATCGTGCGGCACCGTCTCTGACATGTCGAGCTTGGCCGTCAGCCCATCGACCGCCTCCGCCGTGGGCAGCGTCTGCACGATGGCGCAGAGCGGAATGAAGGGATCGCCCTCAAAGTAGCACTGGGTGATCAGGCGCTGCGAAAACGCCTCCCCAAAGATCGAGAAGTGGATATGCGCTGGTCGCCAGGTGTTTGGACCGTTGGGCCAGGGATAGGCACCCGGCTGGACGGTGTGAAAGCGGTAGCGGCCTTCACCATCCGTGAGCGTCCGACCACAGCCACCGAAGTTGGGATCAACTGGGGCGAGGTAGGTATCAACCTTGTGGCGGTACCGGCCACCCGCGTTGGCCTGCCAGCATTCCACGAGGGCGTTCGGCACAGGGCGGGCGTTCTCATCCAGAACACGACCGTGGATGAAAATCCTCGGGCCGATCGGGCTTTCCCCAGGGCGCGCGAAGTTTGTCAAAAGGTTCCAGTCATCCGGGCCGAGATCGTCGTTGTTGAAGACGGGGCCCGTGGTGTCCGAGGGCGATCCCTCCAGACGGATCAGCGGGCGTGTTGGCGACCTGAACTTGGTCGTCCGGTAGTCGGGAGTGTTTGCCGGCGGCTGACGATCCCAGTCGCGCGGATACAGCCCGGTCATCCGCGCATCTCCTCATAGGTTTCCTTGGCGAGCTTGATGGCGTGGTTTGCCTTGGGCACGCCCGCGTAGATCGCCACGTGCATGAAGGCCTGCATGACGTCCTCTTCACTGGCCCCGGTGTTGGCGGTGGCACGGATATGCATGGGTATCTCGGCAAAGTTTCCGGTGGCGGCGAGCAGCGCCAGGGTCAGCATCGAGCGTTCCCGCCGGCTGATGCTGTCGTCAGCCCAGACGGTGCCCCAGGCACCTTCGGTGATCAGCTCCTGAAACGGAGCGTCGAAGGGGGTTTTTGAAGCCTCCGCACGGTCCACATGTTCCGCGCCGAGTACGGCGCGGCGCACCTCCATGCCCCTGTCATGCTTGTCCATTGGCGTCCTCCCTACGCGCAAGACTAGCGAGGCGCAGGAGGTTTGGAAACTCAGCGCTTGCCGTAGTAGAGGCCTACGACGTGCTCAGCCTCAGCGAAGAAGAGCCAGCGGGATGCGGCCACGCCCACGGTGTGGAGAACCACAGTGAGCGCGAGCAGGAACCAGCCAAGAGGCAGGAAGAACAGCACGAGGATCGGTAGCGCATAGCCCGACACCGCCGCGATGAGCCGCAGTTTTTGGGCGTGTTTGCGGCCCACGACATGCACGAACTCTTTGAGCAGATAGTTCGTGCCAGTGTGCGGTGGCTCAAAGCTGCGCACCTTACCGATGGAACCAAGACCCGTGGCAGTCGCAAGCGTTGTCCCGCTTTCCGACAAGGCCTTGTCGCCTTGCATCCACCAGACCACCTGCGCCGCGCCAGCGACCAGCAGCAAGAGAAGCGCGGCCACGGCCTGCCCCGCCAAAAGAGCACCGCCGCCGAGCGACAACGACAGGAAGAGCACCGGCGTCACGGGCGTATTCCACCGCGGCACCGTCTTGAGCTGGGTGTAGATCATGGCTGTCGTGAACACTGTCCCGATGGCAAGCACCGAGCCCAAGAGCCCCAGCACAACCCACTGCTGCCCCAAGAAAACAAGGCCAATGGCGTAGAGGCCGAACACCAAGAGAGACGCCACCGCGCAGATCCCCTCGCGGCTGAGCCAGGAGGAGCGCCACTGCGTGAACGCGCGCCACGCACGCTCCGGATGGCCAAGGTGGAAGGTGGAGGCCAAAAGCCCGCCCACCGCGCACCCAAAGGCCAGCGCGAAATAGAAGAAGGCGGCCCAACCTGTGACGACCGGCAGCCCAAGGCCTAGCCAGAAGAGCAAACCAAAGCCCAGACCCGAGAGGGTGGTGAAGACGATAACTGAAGGAGCTGGATGCATGGGTCAGACCTTATCTAGCATCTTGTCGAGCCAACCGACGAAGCCTTTGGCCTCGGCCACAACGGGCGTGAGCGGCTCGGGCGCCTCAAAGGAGATGTCGTCCTTCAGACGCGGCGGCAGGTATTTGTTGACAGGCTTGGTGCCTTGCTCGGGCATAAGATCCATGCCGCCACGCTCTTCGACGAGAACGCTGACAGCGCTGTTTGGATCACCGAGGTCGCCGAAGTGCCGGGCACCAGCGGGGCAGGTCCGCACGCAGGAGGGCACACGGTCCTCCTCTGGCAGGTTCTCATTGTAGATGCGGTCCACGCAGAGCGTGCACTTTTTCATCACCTTTTCTGCGCCGTCCATTTCGCGCGCACCATAGGGGCAGGCCCAGGCGCAAAGACCGCAGCCGATGCAGCTGTCTTCGTTGACGAGCACGATGCCGTCCTCGGCGCGCTTGTAGGAGGCCCCCGTCGGGCAGACCGTCACGCAAGGCGCGTCGTCGCAGTGCAGGCACGACTTCGGGAAGTGGATGAGCTGCGCGGGCTTGTCCTCGGGCTGCACCTCGAAGGAATGCACGCGGTTCAGGAATGTGCCCACCGGATCAGCGCCATAGGGATCCTGATCCGACAAAGGCGCGCCATAGTTCTCGGTGTTCCAGCCTTTGCAGCTGATCACACAGGCATGGCAGCCCACGCAGGTGTCGAGATCGATGACAAGGCCCAGTTTCTTATCAGTGCTCTCGGGAAGAGTGGTCATTCGGGCTCACCTCGGCGGTTGGCTGGAGAGAATGTGGCGGAGTCGGGGGCAGCACGCAGCATCACACGCCCCCCAACAGAAGGGCGGCGGCGTCAGAGGCCATCGCTCGGCGCAGATACAGAACGAAGCTGCCCAGCGTGACAGCCACAAAACCTGCGATCAAAAGAAGGGTACGTTTGGGGGTCATGCGCGCCCCCGGCAGATCAGGTCAGCTCGACGGGCCGATCGATTGCGAAGTAGTGGGCGTTCATCTCGTTCACCGAGCCGCGGTAGACCATCGGATAGCCCATGAGGTGCGCGCCGAGGATCGTGAGGTGCCACGCCTCCTGCTCGCCCAGGTAGAGATTTGGTTCGGTCAGCGCTTTCCAGCCCCGTGCTTCGCCCAGCGCGCGCAGCTTGGCGGCGGGGGCCGTCACCGAGTCGGGCATCCAACCATCCGGGAACGCCCAGGCCCAAAGCCATGAATGCGATGTCGGATTGTAGGACCCCACCACACCGTAGCGTGCGTGACGGCGTGTGCCGCTGGCCTCGGTGAAGGTAAAGCGCGTTTGATCCGGCACGACATCCCAACGCCCATTGGGTTTTGCGAGCCCGATCTGCTGATAGATTGCCTGGCTGCTGGCCGAAATCTGCGAGCACTGCTGCTCCAGCAGCGCGCGGAAGTCCGGATCGTCCTCGATCTGGTGCATTTCGCCAGTTTCGGTGCAGTGGTGCCAGATTCCGACGCCATCGTAGCCTCGTGTCTCCTCCCGGAGACTTATGCCGAAGCCCATAGCTGCCTTCCTCAAGCTGAACACTGCGACACCTCATTGCACTGGTTCTGTCAGCACATTTGACGTCGCTTTGCGCCAAGACCGTGACGGGCACGGGGCTATGCGAGGGCATCATTTGGAAGGCCGTCATTTTTCGACCTTCCACGCGAGGGACCGTGGCCCCTTCCCAACAGGCGATTTGATCGGCGGAATGGCTGGCTGAACCTCGGCTGGGGCGTCTACCTTTTCGATGTTCACGCGCAGGTCGAACCACGCCGCCTGGCCCGTGATCGGGTCAGAATTGGCCCAGCGCATGCCATCACCCTTAGGCGGCAGGAGCTCGTGAATGAGGTGGTTGAGGAGGAAACCCTCTGTCGCCTCAGGCGCATCATCATCAAGTGCCCAAGCGCCCTTGCGCTTGCCGATGGCGTTCCACGTCCAGACCGTTTTCGGATTCAGCGCGGCCATATGAGCCACCGGAATGGTGATGGACCCATGGGTGGAGCTCAGCTTTGCCCAGTCGCCCGTCTTGAAGCCATTCTTCTCCCAGATGTCGGTGGGAACATAGAGCGGGTTGCGACCGTGGATCTGGCGCAGCCACGCGTTTTGCGTGCCCCAGCTGTGATACATTGCCATCGGACGTTGGGTGAGCGCGTGAAGCGGGAACTCCTCCTCGGACACCAAACCCTCCTCAAAGGGCGGGTACCAGATCGGCAGCGGATCGAGCGTGTCCTTGATGCGCTGGCGCAGGTGATCGGGCGGTTGGCGGTCGCCATGGCCCTCGGCGGCAAGTTGGAACTTCCGCATCGTCTCGACATAGACGTCAAAGACGTAGGGCTGCGGGCTGTCATAGAGGCCCATGTCCACGGCCCAATCCTGATAGGCTGCATTCCACGGTTTAAAGTAGGACGCCTCTTCCGGGATATGGCTAACGAAGAAGCCGCCGTTTTCGATATAGCGGTCGATCTGCTGCGGGTTCACATCGCCGCGCCCGTGGCTGTCGCCATTACCGCGGAAACCTGCAAGCGGGCCAATGCCCGGCTTGCGCTGGTGGTTGGTGATATAATCGGCGTAGTCTTCGTACTTCGCCGTGCCATCCTCATTGGTGAAGCCCGGCAGGCCCATCTTGTTGGCCAGCTGCACAAGCACCGTTTGGAAGCCCCGTACATCGCGGTCAGGCTCCACCACCGGCCAACGGATCGCGTCGGCGGCCGCGTCTGCCTCACAAATCGGACGATCGAGGAGGGAGATACAGTCGTGACGCTCCAGATATGTCGTGTCCGGCAAGACGAGGTCCGCATAAGCCACCATCTCGGAGCTATAGGCATCAGAGTAGATGATGCGCGGAATGACGTAATCGCCGTTCTCATCCTTGTCGGTCAGCATCTTCATGGTGCCCGACGTGTTCATGGAGGAGTTCCACGACATGTTGGCCATATACATAAAGAGCGTGTCGATCTTGTACGGGTTCCCCGCATAAGCGTTCGAGATCACCATATGCATGAGGCCATGGGAACTCATCGGGTTCTCCCAAGAGAACGCCTTGTCGATCCGCGCGGGTGTGCCGTCGTCGCGCAGGCACAGACCCTCCGGCCCCTGCACAAAGCCCAGATGCGGCCCGTCGAGCGGTTTGCCCGGCGTAACTTTGCAATGCGGCTTCGGATGCGCGCTCACGGGCTTTGGGTACGGTGGCTTGAAACGGAAGCCGCCCGGCACCTCGACCGATCCCAGAAGGATCTGCAGAAGGTGCAGCGACCGGCAGGTTTGGAAGCCGTTCGAATGCGCCGAGATCCCGCGCATGGAATGGAAGGAGACCGGACGCCCGGTCATCGACTTATGCGTCTCACCGCGGAAATCGGTCCATTCGACGGGAAGCTCGAACGCTTCCTCAAAGGCCACGCGCGCAAGCTCAGCGGCGATGGCGCGGATACGGTCGGCGGAGACGCCGCAGCGCTCGGCCACGGCGTCCGGAGAATATTCTTCCTGCAGGTAACGCTCGGCGAGCAGGTGCATCACCGGCACATGGGTAATGCCGTCTTTCTCATACGTCGCCGACAGCGACGGCTTCACACCCTTCTCGTCGAACGCCGCAGGTTTGCCCGTTGCACGGTCTATGACGAGGAGTTTGCCATCCGCATCCCGCATCAGCAGGCCGTATTCCGGAGAATTCGGATCGCGGTTCACCAGCACCGGCGAGTTGGTGAAGCGCGCGAGGTAATCGAGATCGATCTTGCCCGCCTTCAGCAGCTCATGGATCAGAGCCAGGATGAAGAGGCCGTCGGTGCCGGGCGTGATGCCCACCCATTCGTCGGCCACGGCATTGTAGCCCGTGCGGATCGGGTTCACGCCGATGATCTTGCCGCCATTCTTCTTCAGACGGCCGATTCCCATCTTGATGGGGTTACTGTCGTGATCTTCGGCCACACCAAAGAGCATGAAGAGCTTCGTGCGATCCCAGTCCGGCTGCCCAAACTCCCAAAACGCGCCACCCATCGTGTAGATGCCGGCCGCCGCCATGTTCACGGAGCAGAAACCGCCGTGCGCGGCATAGTTCGGCGTGCCGAAGTTCTGCGCCCAGAAAGACGTGAAGCTCTGCGACTGGTCGCGGCCCGTAAAGAATGCGAGCTTTGAGGGGTCTTCGGCACGGATCGGCTCCAGCCAATCGCAAGCGATCTGCAGCGCCTCGTCCCACTCGATCTCTTGAAACTCACCAGAGCCACGCTCGCCTACGCGCTTCAACGGTTTGCGCAGACGCGACGGCGCGTTGTGCTGCATGATGCCCGCGCTGCCCTTGGCGCAGAGGACGCCCTGGTTCACAGGGTGGTCCCGGTTGCCTTCGATATAGGCGACCTTGCCATCCTTCATGTGCACGTTGATGCCGCACCGGCAGGCGCACATGTAGCACGTGGTTTTGCGCACCTCGTCAGAGACTTTCGGTGACAGGTTGAGCTGGGGTTGCCCCGCTTTGGTCTGGCTAGAAATAACACTCCCTCCCGAGCAGTGATTTCCCTTGCTTGAATTGCCTCGGTCGGGGGCGTTTTGGCACCATCCCTCCCTCAGTTGGCGCCAAGGTAGAGATGGTAAGATTTTCTGTCCAGCGGATTCAAAAAAATCCCATATCTTCGATTAATGAGCCCTACTGTGCATAGTTTGAGCCTTCATCGTCTAAAATCGCCTTCAGCTCCTCCAGATGACGCGTGGCCTGATCGGGGTAATCTTCGAGCTCACTCGCTGTTTTTTCAGCGATTTCATCGCTTAGCACGCGCAGTGGCTTTCCGGTCTGAAGAGCCCGGATATAGGTCTCGGCCGCGCGCTCAAAATAGTAGAGCCGGTTGAAGGTATCTGCGACATCATCACCCAGCACGAGGACGCCGTGATTGCCCATGATCATGACCTTCCTCTTGGGATCCGTGAGAAGACCGGCACAACGCTCGCCCTCTTCTTCAAACGCGAGGCCCCCGAAGTCGGCGTCCACAACGGTGCGATTGTAGAAAGTGGCGCAGTTCTGATCGATGGGGGGAAGGGTGCTGTCCGCCAGGCATGCGAGCACCGTGGCGTGGACCGAATGCACATGCATCACACAGCGCGCATGCGGCACGTGGCGATGGACCCCGCCGTGCAGGCCCCAGGCCGTGGGATCGGGCGCATCCGGCAAAGACATCGTGTCCGGGTCATTGGCATCGAGAAGCAGCATGTCTGATGCTTTGATCCGGGCGAAATGACGTTGGTTCGGGTTCATCAAGAACTTCGTGCCGTCGTCATTCACGGCCAACGAAAAATGGTTGGCCACAGCCTCATGGAACCCAAGCCGCGCCGTCCAGCGAAACGCGGCAGCCATGTCGACGCGTTCTTGCCAGTGCGTCATGTTCTCAGTCGTGCGATCCAGCATCTTTGCCTCCTCTGGACGTGGGTTTGCAGGCGGGTCATCCTGCGTAAAAAGAGGGAAGCATGTATATCGAGCCATTCAAAGTCGAAATCTGGATGAACGAGTGGGAGACGCGCTGCGGTCTCAACCTCGCAGAGACCTGTGTCGAAAGCCTGACCATCGATGCGTTGCTGGCGCTGACGGGCCGCAACGCCACCGATCTGGAGGAGCTGTTGGCCATGAAGATGACCTACGGCGCCATCGAAGGGTCGGAACGTCTGCGCGCCGCCATCGCCGCACTCTACGCCAAACCCCACGCCATCACCGTCACCCACGGCACGATTGGCGCCAACATGCTGGCCCACAAAACGCTGCTCAGCCGGGGCGACCACGTAGTCTCCATCGTGCCCACCTATCAGCAGCATTATTCCATCCCCGAAAGCATCGGGGCGGAGGTCTCCCTCCTTAAATTGCGGGCGGAGAACGATTTTCTCCCCGATCTGGATGAACTCCGCGCCCTTATGCGGCCCGAGACAAAGCTCATCGCGCTCACGAACCCGAACAACCCCACAGGCGCCCTGATCCATCGCCCCATGCTCGAAGACATCGCCGCCATCGCGCGCGAGGCGGGCGCCTATGTCCTGTGCGATGAGGTCTACCGGGGCACAAACCAGGAGGGCGAAGGCTCCATGATCTCCATGGCCGACGTCTACGAAAAAGGGCTCGCGACCTGTTCGGTGTCCAAGGCCTATTCGCTCGCAGGCCTGCGGCTCGGCTGGATCGTGGGGCCCGAGGAGGTGGCAGAGGCCGCGGCGCTTCACCGCGACTACGACACGATCTCCATTGGGATGATCAACGACCACTTCGCGACACTCGCGCTGGAGAACAGCGACGCCGTGCTCTCCCGCGCCCGCACCATCACCCGCGGCAACCTCGCGGTGCTGAGCGATTGGGTCGAGGGCCAAGAGCGCATCAGCTGGGTCAAACCCCGCGCCGGCACCACGGCGATGCTGAAACTCGACGTGCCCATGTCCTCGCGCGACTTCTGCATCGCGCTCCTCAAAGAGACGGGCGTCATGATGACCCCGGGCGACGCCTTCGACATGGAGGGCTACGCCCGCATCGGTTACGCCAACACGCCCTCGATCATCAAAGAAGGCCTCGAAAAATTAGGGGGCTTCCTTTCCCGGTTTTGACGGATCGCCATTCCGCGCCTAGGCTACCCGCATTTTAAGAGCACCCGAACTTTTAATGCGCTACATCGACAGAAACGCAATGACGCCGCCGAGCTTCCTCCACAGTAAGGAGATGGAGATCGCGCGGGCGGAGATGGACGACTTCCTCAAAACCTCGCTCTCCGGCGCCAAGACCCGCCGGGCACCGCGCGATGGGTATTTGAAGACAGATACGGACGCTCGAAATCAAATGGCGGACGCTTTCGGCCACGTCTGTGCCTATTGCGAGAGCACGGCACGCGCGGACAAGACAGGTCCTGCGCTTCGCGGTGTAATCGCCCAACACCGACCCGCCTCAAACGCGCTGAACCGCGATGGCAGCACGCATTTCCTGGCGTATACTTGGCTCACCTATGAATGGGAAAACCTGCTTTGGATTTGCGCTAATTGCGCGCGTCGAAAGGAGAACAGGTTCTTCGTCGCCAAGCGTGCGCCTTTAGACGCCTCTGTCCAAGAGTGTCGCGAAGTTGAGAGGGCCCTTATGGTGGACCCTTGCGAGGAACACCCTTGGGCCCATCTTCTGTTCGCCATGGACGGTCGCATTCATCCTAGTGACGATGCGGGTGCGGAGACTATCAATTGGTTGGGCCTGAACCATAGCCAATTGATCGCGCGACGCCGCAAACGCATCGAGACCACCTTGGAAGCGCTGAAGTTCTTTGGAAGCCCCATCACCTCTACCTCGGTCAGCCTTCAGGTCGAAGGAGACCTCCTCGTCGGCACGAAACTTAACGTTGACGACCCGCGAACCCACTTGGGCGCCGCAACCATGGCCATCCTCAATCACGCTCAATCACAGGGGTTTGCGGCAGGATCGGCGGCCGATTTTCTCTCTGAATACCAAGCTTTGGCCCCAAGCGCCCAAGCCGCCTTCCGCGAAAACGCAGAAGAGGCCGTGCGAACCGGCGTCTCGCGCGGTGAAACAAAGGTTGGCTCGGCTAGGTCGCCGAAAACAGGGCCCAGGTTCGCCGCCCCACCCAAAACGTCACGCACGCCCGACATCAAAAAAATGCCTCTCGCCTCCACGTGGCTCGAACGAGTTCAGATCTCGAACTTCAAAGCTCTCAAGGGCATCGATTTCGAGCTTCCCTCCGCCGTCGAAGATATCGACCAAGCGCCATGCATGCTGTTGCTCGGAGAAAACGCGACGGGCAAATCCTCGGTCCTTGAGGCTATGACACTCGGGCTCATCGGCACGCGCGAAGCCGCCGAGCTCGACCAGATGCTCCCGGAGGAGGAGCTCAAACCCTCTGATCTGATCCATTGGAGCAATCCGGCTGATAAAGAATCGACCGAGGAATTCATGCGCGTCGCGCTCGGCTTTCTGGATAGTGAGACGCCCGTCGAAATCCATGCCCATCGCGACGCGGACCATTTCGAGGGCACCGAAGAACCCTCAAAGATCATCCTCGCCTATGGCCCCCGGCGCTTCTTCACCAAAAGAACCCGCCGCTTCCGCGCGCCAGCCCACCGGGTGCGGTCGATGTTCGACCCAATGGCGATGATCGCCAATCCGATCGACTGGCTCACCAGCCTAGATCAAGCTGAATTCGAAGCCGCCGCCCGCGCCCTGCGCGAGGTGCTGATGCTCTCCAACGACGATGATTTCGTCCGCGATGAAGACGAGGGCGAAGGCCGCATCTACATTACGGCCAATGGCGCGCGCACGGCGCTCAAAGACATGAGCGTGGGCTACAAAAGCGTCATCGCCATGGTTTGCGACATCATTCGCGAGCTGCTTTACCAATACGACAATCTGGAATTCGCCCACGGGGTGGTCTTCATCGATGAGATCGAGACCCACCTCCATCCGCGCTGGAAAATGCAGATCATGCACCTGCTACGCCTCGCCTTCCCTCAGGTGCAGTTCATCGTTACAACCCATGATCCCCTGTTCAGCGATCGTGGAGCCGAGGACCATGTTGTCCTGCAGCTCGTCATGGAGGCGGTCGCGG